>JALVAL010000266.1 GCA_027011205.1 Gammaproteobacteria bacterium | reverse complement strand
TTGTCATCCTTTAAAGATGATAACTCAGTAATATCAAGATTATCTATTGTAGAAAACTGTTTTTTTAATTTATCAAATATAAACTCCCTGGAAAGAAATTCAATAATTAATACCCTGTCATTGTATCTGACATTAATAAACTCGACATTATTAAATTGTTGTAATTTAGCAGCAACCAGAGACAGAAGATTTAGAAATGACTGTTGCTGAGAAACTCCAGCCTTCAATTTGTCCAGGCGATTTTGAGTTTGAACACGGACATCAATTAACCGTCTGGCATCGGGAAAAAGACTGAAAAATTCCTGCTCCAGTTGTTGCTTCATCCGTATCAGTTGCTTATCATAGGAATACCATTGATAGCTCATAAAAATGGTTTGTGATAGGAAACTGATAAGAGCCAGTACCAGTAATGATTTAAAAAATGGAACTTTTCCCCGTTGATAATTTTTAGTCTGATATTTATCCTGCAGCAGATTAATACCGGCCGCTTTCAATGGTCGGTATAATATACCATCCGTGCTAATAAATTCCCGCTGCTTTACTTCAAAACAGATATGATTTTTTTCTGCCAGTGACTTTATCAGCTTAATCGAGTCAGAATCATCCCCGCTTTGATAGATAATTAATTTTTCCTGATTTTCAGTCGGAATTAAATTATTATCCGTTGTTGTTTCCGTGTCATTCTGACTCGTATTTTCTGTTATTTTTAACTTGAATATTTTATTAAAAAAGACTTCAATATTATTTTTATCAATTGCAAAAGCCAGCTCTTTATTATGTATAAAATATTTGTCTTCATATACTCTGAGCATCCAGTTATTTGAGCCTCCAGCTAAAGAGCCTTTATCCCGAGAAGAGCCCCTGACAGGAAAAGATCCTTTAGCTTGAACCAGGTCATCAGCGAGCAAAAAGACTTCAGAACTGATGTATGACACCGGTATTTTACTGGTATTAAACTGCTCCCATAAAAAGTCCATAACAGGGCGTTTGATTATAGCTACATTAGAGTGATTATTTTTTATACTACCCAGGGCAAAGAAATACTGCTCAGTATCCTCCAGAAGATAATCCTCCAGTAAAAATGGCAAAGCCTGTTTTATTTTGTTTCTGGAACGACTAGGTACATCAAGCTGTTTATATAAAACCATTTTAGAGGGAAGATAGACAATAGTATCTTTAAATTCTTTATATAAATTATTGTTTTCCAGAAACTGTTTAAAACTCCCATTAAACAATTTGCTGATCTGCTGCTGTTTCTCATCAACCCGATATGCCGATAGAGTAATATCCTGCAGCATCTGATCGGCAGTTTCTTTCTGTAGAAGATCCGGAATACAATGAAACCACAAAATCAATTTACTCATAGAGTGGAATTTCCCTACGGCTTATAATAGCAATTTCTCCCCTGCCATCACGTTTTAATAAACTATTCAGCATTATCTGATAACCATTAACCTGTGCCTTTGAACTGACCATAAAATATCCAGACGACACGCTCAGTAAATTCTTATCAATTGAACTGTTTTTCATAAAATCTGATTTTATTAACTCATCCATAGACTGAAATGATTTTTTTTTCTGTTGTTCAACAATAGCTATTATCTGCTTTTCACTAATGCTGTTCATAACCGCTTTCAGCACCTGTTTATCAGCCGTATTAATATTAACTGCGGTTCTATCCGCAACCACATAAACATAGGGCTTCAGGGTATCAATTATATCCTGATTATAGCCCTTAATGAGCAGCAGCTCTGACAACTGAACCAGGTAGGTATTTGATGGACGGTAAGCCGGCCTTAAAGAGAGATAATATTCATCTTCTGCACCATCACTGCCAAAAGTACTGGAATCACTGTCAATCCAGTCAACCAGACTATCTGCCAGTGAGGCAGGTAATTTAAAATTAATAAGTAACTGTCTGTAGGCTTTTAGCCATTGAGTCTGTACTTTATTTTTGTAAAAAAGATTATTCAAATTAAAACGACCCTGTAAATCTTTTATGCTGCCCTCTACTTTAATTTTATTCAGGTTTTCTAAAGACTGATTCCATACATCCTGGTATCCGTCAGACACCTGAGTCGTTTTAATTTCATTTTTATAATCCTGCGACAGTACACTAATTGCCCAGCGTTCAGATGCCAGAGCATATTGCCAGGCCTGCTCTTTATTATAAATATTCGCCGTTCGGTATATCTGCAATTGCCTTTGCGTGATCATACTGACACTGATAATAACAACAAAGGCGACAATAACAATCGCCATCAACAGCGCTATGCCCTGCTGTCCATTAATATTATGATAATTTTTTTTCATAACTGCTCAGATGTGAACAGGAAAGATACGATATATATCGTTATCATTATTATTTATTGTTAGTTTAATACCTCTAAGCAAAACCATATTCGTTTTATCCAGAGTTTCCTGCCACTCAAACTGCATAGCCTGAGTTTCAATTAAATAAGCTATATTAAAATACTTAACATGAGCAAGCATCAGCTGATGTCTGGATTCTGTGTCTTCTGCACGATCCAGTACCGGCCAGATTTTTTTATACAGCTTTTGATCCTGTACATAATAGGCCACTCTTTGTAAGCTATAGGTCTGACCGGGAACCATTCTACCCTGATGAGTAAATTCAATACCCTCTGAGCCATCACTGATTTCACTGCTCATAGCATCCAGCTCCAGACCATATTCACCCCTTACCGGACGTATTACAAAGTGTTTTATTTCTGTTGCAAAGATTTCAAAAAACATCTGTAATTGATTCAGGTCTTCAAGCTTCTCCTGGGACTGTTTTTGTATATTTAAAACGCTGCTCATCCCCCCACTAGCCAGCAATGACACGACTGCAAATATACTGATGGCCACCATCAGTTCAAGCAGAGTAAATCCCCGGCTGGCTCTTGATAAGTATCGTATGGTTCTGTCTGTTAAAATTTTCATACTGAAAATCTGCCTGTCCCCATCTGTTTTTATCGCAGTTTAATAGAACGATTTAATTCCGGTCTATTAATAAAACCGGTAAGTGACAATAAGGGTTGCTTATCTTTATCATCAAAAAAAACCGATATTTCTACTTTTTTCATATTGCTATTGGCTGTTTGAATGATATTACTCTGAAGCATCCAGTCATGTTTATTCATCTCAATGGTTGCAGATGTTTTTCCCGTATCAGGCCATTTTTTTTCAGCAGCCATTTCACTGATATAATTTTGTGCTACCCATAGTGCCATAGTTTTATTGCGCACATGATCAGCCATATTCACACTGCTGGCAGTGGTACTGATAATAGCCCCAAGGGCAATACTAATGACCAGCAGAGCAACTATAATTTCTATCAGAGTAAAACCTGACTGTTTTTTTATAAACACCGTCCTGTCAGAAAGAAGCCATTTCTCAGATTTCATCAGCCACTGACCTTATCGACCGATATTTCACCCATAAAGCTGACATTAATACGATATTTTTCATTACTTTGAGTCTTTATCTCCAGATAGAAAGCTTCTGTTTCACCCACAGGTAAAAAATAAACCTGATTGTTTTTCCGAGCAAATAACTTTTTCAACAGAGCGGCTGGAGTATTTATATCCGCCGTCTTAACCAGGAGAAGTTTAAAATGGGGGTCAATTTTTTTCCCCCGAAAAGGTTTCTTGTTCAGTCGCTGCCATTGTTTACCATCCCACTGACTGAAATAATACTCTGTCTCTTCAAATGTTACAGCCATGGGTTTACCCGTAATAATGGCCTGATCCCGGCTCATGGTAATTAACTGCACCAGCACCTGCACTTCTGATTTTAAACGTTCATGGGCAGTGTCAATATATAGTACGGCCATACTACTGACTATGCCGATAATCAATACCACTATCAGCAGTTCAAGCAGACTAAATCCAGCTTTGTAAGCAACTGATTTTTGACAATTTTTTTTTATAATTCCCAATTAGTAGTATCCGCTGCAGAATCACTGCCACCCTTACGACCGTCCGATCCATAACTGAACAAGTCAAATTCACCATGACTGCCGGGACTTAAATAAAGATATTCATTACCCCATGGATCTTTGGGTAGTTTTTTTATATATCCCCCTTTTTTCCAGTTTTTTGCTTCCGGTTGACCCAGTGGTTTTTTTACCAGAGCTTCGAGTCCCTGATCGGTTGAAGGATAATTGAAGTTATCCAGCTTATATAAGTTTAAAACCCCTTCAAGAACTCGCAAATCCTGTTTTACCTTAACCGCTCTTGCCTCGTCCGGGCTGCCCATAATATTAGGTACCACGATTGAAGCCAGTATTCCCAGAATAACCACTACAATCATAATTTCAATTAAAGTAAATCCATTCTGATACTTCTTCGGCATAACAGGCTTTTTATTTGTGCACTGGTTTAACAATACTCTATACTCCAACTAGTTGATTAAGTTTAAAAATAGGCAATAAAATAGCAATAACAATAAATAGTACCACACCACCCATTGTCACAATCAGCAAAGGTTCAAACAATCCCAGTATGACACTGGTAATGGTTGAAAATTCTTTTTCCTGACTGTCTGCTGCATGCTCCAGCATTTCAACCAGATTTCCGCTACTTTCACCACTGGCTATAAGATACAGAGTAATGGCCGGAAAACACCGACTCTGTTCTAAGGCTGAGCTGATAGAAGAACCTTCTCTGACTCTTTCAGCTGCGACTTCAACAGCCTTTTTCATAACCTGATTATTCATTACACTGGAAGATATTTTCATGGCTTCCAGTGCATTTACACCACTGCTCATAAGAATACTGAAGGTACGAGCAAAGACAGCAGTATTAATTCCTTTTATAAGGTGTGCAATACCCGGTACTTTTAATAACAGACCATGCCAGCCGTATTTAAACCTTTCATTCCGGTTTAAAAGATTAAATACAAGGATTGACAGCACCATAGAGAGTCCCAGATATACTCCATAATTCTGTAAAAAATGACTGATCGCAATTAGCAATAGAGTGATCCCGGGCAGAGCCTGATCAATATTGTCAAATACCTGCACCACTTTGGGAACCACATAAGTCAGCAGGACAATAGTTACCA
Organism: Gammaproteobacteria bacterium; assembly: GCA_027011205.1. GTDB lineage: Bacteria > Pseudomonadota > Gammaproteobacteria > GRL18 > GRL18 > JANELJ01. The sequence continues at coordinate 4,040 of JALVAL010000266.1, read as the reverse complement.
GTAATGCCACCAGTATCAGTACCACAGGATAAATCAGTGCCAGTAAAATTTTACTGCGCAATTCCTGACTTTGTTCCACATGATCGGCCAGCCGTTCAAGAACAAAATCCAGTTTGCTGCTCTGTTCTCCAGCCGCCACTGTTGCCCGGTACAATTTAGGGAATACCGCAGGAAATTCATCCATCGCTGAAGCCAGAGTATAACCTTCTCTTACTCTGGCACGAATAGCAGTCAATATAGTTTTTACAGTGCGTTTCTGTGTCTGTTTTAATACCGCCGACAAAGCACTTTCAACCGGGCTTCCAGAGCGCAGCATGGTTGCCAGTTGACGGGTAAGAATAGCCAGCTGAGACTTTGACAGCCCCCGTTGCAACAGTTGGTTCCGATGCCCCTGCGTCCGTCTATTTCGATGAATTTCGTTGATCTCCAGAGGGATCAGAGACTGCTCTTTAAGCTTCTGACTGACCTGGCGGCTGGAATCCGCCTCTAATACCCCTTTTTCGGTTTTTCCCTGCTGAGTTAAAGCACTGTATTCAAATGCTGCCACATTATCACCTGTACCTTTTAATCAGACTTTTTAATCACACGAAAAACCTCATCCGAGGTGGTGATCCCTGAACGAATCAGACGAACACCGTCATGTAAAATGGACGGCATGGTTTTTCTGGCATAGCGTTCTATTTCATGTTCCGAAACCTCATCATGAATCATGGCACTGATCTGGTCATCAATTTTTAATAATTCATAAAGCCCCGTGCGTCCTTTATATCCCTGATGATTACATTGAGAGCAGCCCTGCGCCTGATAAAACTGAAGCTCATTATTGTCTGTTATAGCCAGTTTCTGTTTTTCCAGCTCGGAGGGGGTATAAGCTTTCTTACAGGCAGGACACAATACCCGCACCAGTCGTTGTGCCAGCACGGCCACCAGACTGGAAGAAAGCAGAAAGGACTCAACCCCCATATCTCTTAATCGGGTAATGGAAGCAATAGCAGTATTGGTATGCAGAGTGGACAGTACCATATGTCCGGTTAAACTGGCCTGTACCGCAATATCCGCCGTTTCTCCATCACGAATTTCGCCCACCATCACCACATCCGGATCCTGTCGTAAAATAGCTCTGAGTCCCCGGGAAAAAGTCATATCCACCCGGTTATTAACCTGTGTCTGGCCAATACCTTCCAGATAATATTCTATCGGGTCTTCCACGGTAATAATATTGCGTCGGCCATTATTTAATTCATTTAAAATGGCATACAGACTGGTGGTTTTACCTGATCCTGTTGGCCCCGTCACCAGAAAAAAGCCATGCGGTCTGGCAACCAGTTCACGGATATGAGCCTGAATAGTCTGATCCATACCCATATTATCCAGATGCAGTCGGCCTGCCTGATTATCCAGCAGACGCAGCACAACTCGCTCACTCAACCCGGTGGGTAGAGTAGACACCCGAACATCAATGGCCTTGCCAGCCAGTTTTAATGATATTCTGCCATCCTGAGGGATCCGTTTTTCGGCAATATCCAATTGTGCCATTACCTTGATTCTTGATACCAGCAGATTGGACAGTTCCCTGGGCGGCTGGATAATTTCTCTTAAAATACCATCAATCCTGAGCCGCACAACCAGGCGCTGCTCATACGGTTCAATGTGTATATCTGAGGCATTTTCTTTAATTGCTTCAGCTAAAATAGCATTAATCAGGCGAATAATGGGTGCGTCATCTTCACTTTCCAGTAAATCTTCCGGTTCAGCCAGCTGCTGAGCCACACTTAATAAATCAGCATCATCTTCCAGATCAATATTTTTAATGGCCCGATTGTCCTGCTGGCCATAACTGGCACGTAATTGTGAGTCAAATTCATCATCGGATATAACTTTAAATAATAACGGGCAGGAGGCTTTACGATTCAGTTCATTCAGGGTTAACAACGCCACATTTTCCCGACAATAAATAATCTGGCCGGAGCCATTTACCTGTGCTTCATCAATAATCAGCACCCCCTGGCGTTTTGCAAAGGCAAATGAAATTTGCAGACAGGTACCGGTTTTATCCTGATAACTGGATTCTGTTACATTAGTCAGCTCTCTGGTCACAAATTCAACCTTTTAACCACCAAATGGATTAGGCAGGCTTATCTGACTGCTATCGGGTTTACGGTATTCCGGAAGGACTGGAATATCTTCAGGTTTGAGCAGCCGAATACCTTTGTCCTGCTGATTTTGCTGCTTCTCACGTACAAACTGGTATTTCTTCATAGCCATTTCATTAGCCAGCACCGGGTTACTTAAAATAGTCGGCCTGATAAAAACCATTAGATTGGCCTTTTGTGTTTCAACTTTGGATGATTTGAATATTTCTCCAATAATAGGAATATCCCCCAGTATCGGCACCTTGTTAACATTATTCGTCAGGTCATCCTGAATTAAACCACCCAGAACCACCATCCCCTTATCTTCTACCATCACGGTAGTTGATATGGCCCGCTTTTTTGTCACCAGATCTACCGCAGCAATATTTTGCACCTTGGGCAGTACATTGGATACTTCCTGATAGATATCCATAATAATAGTACTGCCTTTATTTAACCGTGGGGTCACTTTCAGGGTTAGTCCAACATCCCTGCGTTCAATGGTCTGAAAAGGGTTAGCCAGCCCATCCTGAGACTGCTGGGTACCGGTCAGAAAAGGCACATTCTGACCGACAATAATGGATGCTTCCTGATTATCCAGCGTTAATAAAGAAGGCGTTGATAAAATATTGGTGTCCGTATCACTTTGCAGCACTTTTAATACCGCTTTAATATCTCCCGCACTATTAAGATAAGACAGAGAAAAAATATTTTTAAGCAGCAGACCGTTGTTGGCTTCAGCCACAACACCGGAACCTGACACACTGGTTTTCCATTCAAGTCCCAGCTCTCTTTCCAGGGTATAGGAAACCTCTGCCAGGATAGCCTCTATATGTACCTGAGCTCTGGGAATATCCAGTTTGGATACCACACTTTTTATTTCCAGAAATTTAGCATAGGATGATTTAACCACCAGCGAATTTGAGTTTTTATCTGCACTGATAATAATGTCTCCCGGCAGTTCGCCATTTTTAGTTTTTATGGGATTTTTAAGAATGTCATTTAAAATTTCCGCCAGATCAGATGCCTTGGCATATTTCAAATAAATGACATTGGTATTACGCAAGCTGTCAACTTCCATATCCAGCTTAATAATCAGCGCTTTTAAATTCATACGAGCCGTTGCATCACCATTGATCAATAAGCTATTACTGCGTTCATCGGCTACCACAGACTGGGATAAAACATTTTTCCCCCGATTAAGCAATGTTAAAGTCCTGGCCAGTTCAACGGCAGAAGCATTTTTAAGCGGCACCATTTCTATATTTCCATCGCCTGGTGTATCCAGGCGTTTAACCAGTTCCACCAGGCGTTTAATATTGCTCGCAGAGTCAGAAATAACAAGCATATTACTGTCCGCAAACCCGGCCAGATAAGCATACTGGGGAACCAGTGGACGCAGGATCTGCACCATTTGCATAGCCTTGGTATGCTTCACCTTAATAACCCGTGTTACCTGCTGATCTCCCTGATAATTATTATTTAAATCATTAGGTACCGCCTGAGATTTTGCACTCATGCCTCTAATAATTTTAAAAGTATTATGCTCTATAGTCGGTACAACAGAATAACCATGCACATCTAATAAGGATAAAAAGATCTGGTAAACTTCATCTGCTGACATACTTTTTTTTGAAATAACCGTTACTTTACCTTTTACATTAGGGTCAATAATAAAATTCTTGCCTGTTACATCAGAAACAGTGGCAATCATGGTGCGAATATCCACTGCCTGCATATTAAACACATATTTGCCTGTTTCTGCCTTCAGCGGTGAAGATAAAATCAGCAGCATAAGCAGAGCTATAATACTCTGCCCTGAACGACACTGATTTTTAAAGATAATAGGTATTTTTAAAAATATCATTAAGCGCTACTTTCTAAGTAATAAATCATTATTTTTGTGAG
>JALVAL010000265.1 GCA_027011205.1 Gammaproteobacteria bacterium | reverse complement strand
ATACTATACCATAATAAAATCAGGAATCTGTAGATGATAAAACAACGTACGCTCAAGAACAGCATTAAAGCGACCGGTGTTGGTTTACATTCAGGTGAAAAAGTTTATCTGACACTCAGGCCGGCACCTGTTAATACAGGTATTATATTCCGTCGTATTGATCTGGAATCACCGATGGAAATACCTGCACGTGCTGAATATGTCGGTGATACCACTTTATCCACAACCCTGATTAAAGATGGTGTGAGGATCTCAACGGTGGAACATTTACTGTCAGCAATGGCAGGTATGGGGATCGACAATGCCTTTATCGATTTAAGTGCGTCTGAAGTGCCTATCATGGATGGTAGTGCCGGCCCGTTTGTCTTTTTACTCCAGTCAGCGGGTATTGTAGAACAGTCAGCAGCCAAGCGCTTTATTCGAATTAAACGTAATGTCATGATCGAAGAAGGTGATAAATGGGTTAGATTTGAGCCTTATGAAGGCTTTAAAGTGTCCTTTATTATTGACTTTGAACATCCCGCCATTACCGGACGTTCTCAATGTGCGGAAATGGATTTTTCATCAACTTCTTTTGTCAGAGAAGTCAGCCGTGCAAGAACGTTTGGATTTATGAACCAGATCGAACAGCTCAGAGCCAATAATCTGGCTTTAGGCGGCAGTCTGAACAACGCCATTGTCATGGACGAGTATCGTATTCTGAATGAAGATGGTCTGCGTTATGAAGATGAATTTGTAAAACACAAAATACTCGATGCCATTGGCGATCTGTATTTACTGGGCAGCAGTCTGATTGGTGCATTCAGCGGCCATAAAGCAGGCCATGCTTTAAATAACAAGATCTTACGCGAACTTCTGGCCGATGAAAGCGCATGGGAAGAAGTGATCTTTGAAGACGAAGCTCAGGCACCGATTTCATATATGAAATCGGTGGTAGCGGTATAAGAGCAGCATTGAGCGTTGAGAAAGAGCAAAAGCAAAAAAAATTGTACCTGCTTTTGATCCTGCTTATGCTTTTTCTCAACGCTCAACGCTGCTCTTCTCCCCAACATGCTCTGCCAGTCTCAATAAAGTTTCCCTTAATCCCTCATCCTCTATATGATCCGCGCTACTGGCTATCACATTTGCTGCATTTTGTGAATAAATAAGAGTATTTTTTGTTTGTTTTGTGTTAGTATTAGAAAACGCTACTTTAATAATTATCTTTTGTAACTGATTGAATTGCGGATCATTTCGTAATGACCGTTTTAAAGTGGGTGTGTAAAAGCGCAGTTTACTGGCCCAGGCCGAGCTGCTGACGGATAAAGTTAACTGCTGCTGTTGTTTAAAACCAGCAACAGATACTTTGCCTGAAAATTCATCGGGCAAATAGCTAAGCAGACGTCTGGACAGGTAATCAAGGTAGCGACTATGCTGTAATAGACGATCAATAGCTGCATAGGGCTGTTGAAGCACTTTTTTCATGTTTTTAGTGATACACAGTTTGTTTTAGATACTAAAAGTATAAGACAGAAAGGGATTGTAACATGGATTGTGTTCCCGAAACTGTGATACTTGAAAAAGCCTGATTTCCGAATTTATAATTATTGTATTTATTGGTAGCGGTGTAAAATATTTATGAATATATTGCTAATAAGAAAAAAAAGCGGGGCTGCGCTGGATGTTAATATCTCGCGTTCTTTTACCATTGTACTTGCTCTGATTTTATTAACTATTCCTGTCCTGAGTTATTATCTTGGCGTCATTTCCAACGACCGACCTGCGACTCTGGCGGATTTAAATAAACCCGAATTTATTGATCCGGTACGTAACAAGCTTAATACTATTATCGGCAGTGTTTATAAAGAGGAACTGGCTCAGCAGCAGGAAGAACTGGATGCATTAAAACAGAATAATCAGGAAAATATTAATGCCCTGACTAATACTCTGGCAAATTTACAGGCACATATTATTCGTCTGGATGCCTTAGGTACCCGTTTAACTGAAGTGGCAAAACTGGATAAAAAAGCCTTTAATTTTGATTTTGAACCGGCTATTGGCGGACCAATGGAACCGGGTGAAGTACTTGAAGATATTCGTTACCGCGATTTTGTAAAACGTCTGGATAAAGTTACCCTGGAGATTGACAATCGCAGTAAACAGATGGAAATTCTGGAAAAACTACTGATTTCCGATCATTTTCAAATGGCAACAACACCAACCGGCAAACCTTCACCTGATGGGCGTATATCTTCTTATTTTGGTATGCGCAAAGATCCCTTTACCGGTAAAAAAAGAATGCATAAGGGGATTGATGTGGCGGCCAGATTAGGTGCGCCGGTGGTAGCTACTGCTGATGGTGTAGTGGTTAAAGTGGAAAAGAAACCCGGTTATGGAAAGATGCTGGAAATCGATCATGGCTATGGGATCAGTACCCGCTATGGTCACAACAAAATGGTCTCTGTTAAAGTCGGAGATTTTGTTAAACAGGGACAGATTATTGCCAGTATGGGTTCAACCGGTCGCTCAACCGGCCCCCATGTTCATTATGAAGTTTTACGCAATGGTAAACAGATAAATCCAGGCAAGTATATTGTTACTGCTCAGCGATAAACTCTACTGACTGGAAA
>JALVAL010000264.1 GCA_027011205.1 Gammaproteobacteria bacterium | reverse complement strand
TGTTAATATGGTTAATATTTAGTTTCCCTATATTTTCATTTTTTTTAAACGTAGTGAATTAACAATAACCGATACAGAGCTAAAGCTCATGGCGGTTGCCGCAATAATTGGAGATAATAATATTCCAAAAAATGGATAAAGTATTCCAGCAGCTACCGGTACTCCTAAGGAGTTATAAATAAAGGCAAAGAACAGATTCTGTCGAATGTTGTTCATTACTGCATGACTTAAATGTCGGGCTCGGACAATGCCGTTTAAATCACCTTTGATTAGAGTGATACCGGCACTTTCCATTGCCACATCGGTGCCTGTTCCCATGGCAATACCAACATGAGATTGTGCTAAGGCCGGTGCGTCATTAATTCCATCACCCGCCATGGCAACAATTTTACCTTCGTCCTGCAGTTGTTTTACAATTTCGGCTTTTTGATCCGGTAAAACCTCTGCTTCAACTCTGTCGATATTTAATTTTCGGGCAACGGCTTCTGCGGTATTACGGCTGTCTCCTGTTAACATGACGACATGGACACCTTCTTTATGTAAATCATGGATGGCTTGGGCAGTCGATTCCTTGACTGGATCGGCCACGCCGATGATTCCGGCTGCTTTACCGTCAATGGCAACCAGCATAACGGTCTGACCATTTTTCTGGCCTTCGTGAGCCAGTTTGATCAATACTTCAGAGGTAATAGATAAACTATCCAGTAGCTTTTTATTACCCAGAGCTACTATATGGCCGTTAACAATACCGGTAACACCCTGACCGGTTAATGATTCAAAATTATCAGTTTTCAAAAGCTTAAGACCCTGTTCTTCAGCACCTCTGACAATGGCTTCAGCCAATGGGTGCTCACTGGCACGTTCAAGACTGGCAATCAGGGTTAACAGTTTATCCTTGTCGAAGCCTTCCTGAACTTCAATAGCCACCAGTTTGGGTTTGCCTTCTGTGAGTGTGCCGGTTTTATCAACTACCAGTACGTCAATCTTTTCCATGGTTTCCAGTGCTTCAGCATTTTTAATTAAAACGCCCATTGTGGCTCCTTTACCGGTACCCACCATAATTGACATGGGTGTTGCCAGACCTAAAGCACAGGGGCAGGCTATGATTAATACGGCAACAGCATTAATAATAGCATGAGCCAGACGGGGTTCTGGCCCAAAGAAGCCCCATACGGTCATGGTAACAAAGGCAATCAATAATACTACCGGCACAAAGTAACCGGCAACCATATCAGCCAGTTTCTGAATAGGTGCTCTGGAACGCTGAGCATCACTGACCATTTTCACAATTTGAGACAGCAGGGTATCAGAACCAATTTTTTCTGCCCGCATTAGGATACTGCCGGTACCGTTAACTGTTGCTCCAATCACTTTATCCCCGATAATTTTTTCAACCGGTATGGGTTCGCCGGTTACCATTGATTCATCAACAGAACTGTTTCCTTCCTGAACAGTTCCATCCACTGGAATTTTTTCTCCAGGACGTACTCTGAGAATGTCGCCTGCAACGACCTGTTCAAGTGGTACATCTTCTTCAGAACCATCACCTCTGACGATTCTGGCAGTATTGGGTGCAAGACCGAGCAGCATTTTAATAGCATCGTTAGTCTGGCTGCGGGCGCGTAATTCCAGTACCTGACCTAATAGCACCAGTGCGGTAATAACCGCAGCTGCTTCAAAATAAACATCGACTAATCCGCCATCCATTTGCATAATCGGTGGAAAAACAGACGGGAATAATAGTGCAATGGTACTATACGTCCAGGCTACCGAAACACCCAGACCAATAAGGGTAAACATATTCAGGTTTCTATTAATGACAGATTGAATGGCTCTGACATAAAATGGCCAGCCGCCCCAGATAACAACGGGTGTGGCCAGAATAAATTCAATCCATTGCACCATCTGCATTGATAAACCGGCGGGTAATAAAGATGGGGCGAGATCAGCAACCATGGCTAAAATAAAAACCGGAATGGCCAAAATAGAGCTGTATTTAAAGCGCCGGGTCATAGCTTCCAGTTCTTTATTTTTTTCTTCAGGTTCATTACTTATTGTTTTTGGTTCCAGAGCCATTCCACACTTGGGACAGGAACCCGGATGATCCTGAACAATTTCAGGATGCATGGGACAGGTGTATTCAGTATGACTGTTTTGTACGTTACCTTCAGAAACACCCACACGATCCAGTGCCATACCGCATTTCGGGCAGTTACCGGGTTTGTTTTCATGTATTTCGGGGTGCATGGGACAGGTGTAATAAACGCCCTGATCAGCACCTTGAATATGATTTTCTGAATAAGACTGTGAATGATGATGGTTATTGAGATCGTGATCCTGCTGTGTTTCTGAATAATGGGATGATTTTAGCGTGTTTTTTGAGGGCCGATACTTTTCAGGCACTGTCTGAAATTTATGCAAACAGCCGGTACTGCAAAAATAATAATCCTTATTATTATATTGAAAATGATGCTCACTTTCCTGAGTGACTGTCATTCCACAGACAGGATCAGATACAGTCTCAGTCTCAGTCTCGTTGTTATTATTTGTATGGCCTGACATTTTACTTCCCCCCTGTAATGAACTGCTATGTTTATTATATATTCTTTAC
>JALVAL010000263.1 GCA_027011205.1 Gammaproteobacteria bacterium | reverse complement strand
TTGCCTAAAAAAGGTGTCATCAGCGTGTTAAAAACACTCTTTTTATCCCCTTTATCTTCACTGTGGTGAATCTTGTTGCCAATGATTTTCCTAAATAACCACGGTGTGACAATCAATGCAATGATTAATGACAGTAGCATTCCCATAGAGGCATTAATCGGAATAGGGCTCATATATGGTCCCATTAAACCCGTGACAAAAGCCATAGGCATAAGTGCGGCAATAACAGTAAAAGTAGCTAGAATTGTTGGGCCGCCAACTTCATCAACTGCAATAGGAATAAGTTTGGACAGCTTTTTCTTGCCTTGGGATAAATGTCGGTGAATATTTTCTACAATCACCACCGCATCATCTACCAATATTCCGATGGAGAATATTAAAGCAAATAGTGACACACGATTGAGGGTAAAACCATACGCCCACGAGGCAAATAAAGTCACCGATAAAGTGATGGAAACTGCTAAGCCTACAACAATGGCTTCACGCCAGCCGAGGAATAGAATAATCAGTAGTACCACAGAAGCGGTGGCAAAGACCAATTTAGTCATCAGCTTTTGGGCTTTGTCATTGGCAGTTTTACCATAATTTCTGGTAATTTCTACATGTACATCATCGGGTATATGGGTTTTCTTGAGCTGCTCACCTGCATGAATCACTGCATTGGCAATATCTACTGCATTTGTCCCAGCTTTTTTACCAATGGCAATGGTGACAGCGGGTGTGAAATCAGGGTGTTTATCACCATTCCATGCTTTTCCTGCGGTCATCCATACATAGGTTTCAGGTGTGTCTGGCCCATCGGTAATGGTAGCAATGTCGGTTAAATAAACTGGTAAACCATTACGAACTGCGACCACTAATCCTTTGATATCATCCACATTGGCAAGCAAAATGCCTGTTTCAACAGGTGTGCTTTGGTTGTTTTGGACGATAGCACCTGATTGGGTAGCCATATTGTTCATTTTTAAGGCATTTTCAATGGTATCAAAGTCCAAATTATACGCCGATAAATCTTCTGGATTTAAAGTGATGTGTACCACATGTTGTGGACCACCTGTAGTTTGAACAATTCGGGTATTGGGAATGCGTTTGATTTCTGCCTCAAGAGCGTGTGCCACTTGTTGCAATTCATAACTGCCTTTATTGGGATTGTTGCTCCATAATGTTGCGGTGACTATTGGTACATCGTCAATGCCCATGGGTTTAATCAATGGTTGTGATGCGCCAAGCGAATAGGGCAGCCAATCGCCATTGGACTGAATTTCATTGTATAAGGACACAATGGCATCTTTGCGTTTCACCCCAACTTTAAATTGCACGCTAACAATTGCCATGCCAGGACGTGACACAGAGTAAACGTGTTTGATGTTTTCAATCGAGTCTAGAACTTGCTCGGCAGGATAAGCAATTAAGTTTTCCACTTCTTTGGCACTGGCACCTGGTAAGGCAATATAAACATTGGCAAAGGTTACATCTATTTGCGGTTCTTCCTCGCGCGGTGTGATAAAGATAGCAAATATTCCCAACAATACCGCAACCAACACAATTAGTGGTGTAATTGGATTGTTCTGAAATTTATTAGCTAATCGTCCAGAAAATGATAATTTCATGATTAGCTCCCTTCGTCTTGAGCAAGTGGATTGAGCAAGACTTGTTCGCCTGCATTTAAACCTGAGATAATTTCGATATTTTCGCCATGAGTTGAACCAATTTTAACATGTCTCAGAATTTTACTACTGCCACTTTTAACATATACCATTGTTAGTTCACTGCGATGAATGACAGCATTGTGCGGAATGACAAGGGCTTGTTTGTCACCAATTTTAAAAGCAACCTTAACCGTCATGCCTGGAAATAGTCCTGCTTCTTGTGCATCAATATCAATTCGGGCTTTGAAAGTTCTTGAAGAACGATCGGCATAGGGAAAAATAGTGATATTACTGGCTTGTATCTGTTTATTATCAATTTGCACATTTGCTATGGGATTATTTTTAACGTGGTTGATAATTTTTTCAGGAATATAAGTGACTACACGTAATTTATTCAGGCTTAAACCTTCCATAATCGCTGTGCCAGGATTAACTATTTCACCTTGTTCAATAAATCTTTTAGTAACAATTCCATCATAAGGTGCTCGAATAATGGTGTATTCTAGTTGCTTCTTTGCAGAAACAACAGCAGATTGAGCCGCTTTATAGCGCGCTTGCAAGGCATTCTTATTGGATAATGATTGATCTAATTGACTTTTGGCAATCAATTTTTTGGCAAAAATATCTTTGATGCGTTCATAATCAGTTACGGCTTGTTCAAAAGCTATCTTAGCTGCTTTAGCATTGGATAAGGCTTGATTTAAATTTGCTTTTTGCTCTGTATTGGTAAATTCTACAATCACAGAGCCTTTAGCAACAAAATCATCGACATCATAATGCAGTTTCTCCACACGACCTGCTGTTTGAGAAGAAACGGTGGCTTTATTTACTGCTTCGACTTCACCATTAAGTTGCCTAAAACTATCTATGGTTTCAATTTTTGTTTGATACCATTGTGCAAAAGTTGTTGTTTGTACAAGTGTTAAAATTAATAGTGTTAATGTTTTCATAGCATACTCTAGTG
>JALVAL010000262.1 GCA_027011205.1 Gammaproteobacteria bacterium | reverse complement strand
ATCTTCTGTCGTGTGCGAGGTTATCTATCAACTTGCCGAAAGCATGGTGTGACTTTAAGCCATGCTATGGAAATGATATTTGATAAAAAATTGCCCTATTTTATTTCATAATGAAATTACGCTGAGCAGTTACAATTATAGAAGTAAATACAGTTAATAAAAACGTAATTACTCAGTATAAATTACCGTATCTGCCTGCAATGCCTGTATTTTCGGGGACGCTCTAGCGCGAGGCTGTTACAAATAGAGGGCAACTGATTTTTCCAGGACTATATTTATAAGTTACAAAACTTATTTTATAGCAAAGTTTTGCAATATCCTACAAAATCAGGCTGATATTAATGACAATCAGGATCATATTCCGCCAATAATTGTCCGGACTGTTCCATCTGAATCGTAGCATGTTCAATACTAAAACGATCATGCAGTTGTTTCTGGATATCGCTCAGCAGCTGATTATCCAGTTTCTCTACTACCACCACCAGATGGACAGACAGCGCTGTCTCAGTAGTACTGATAGCCCAGACGTGTAAATCGTGAATAGATTGCACCTGAGGCAGCCCGGTGAGATAATGCCTGATACCGGGCATATCAATAATTTCCGGTACCGCATCAATAGAAAGATTAAACGAATCACGCAGCAATCCCCAGGTACCTATCAGAATAATTGCCACAATAAACAGACTGATAACAGGATCTACCATCAGCCAGCCTGTCTGCAGGATGACAAAACCGGCTATAGCCACTCCCAGAGAAATACCGGCATCCGCAGCCATATGCAAAAAAGCACCACGAATATTGAGATCGTGCTGCTGATCTTTGATAAATAATAATGCGGTTAGAGTATTTATAACCACTCCGATTAATGCCACTACAATAACTGTCATTCCGGCTATGGGCTGAGGCTGATTAAAGCGCTCGACAGCTTCCCAGACAATACCGCCCAGAGCCAGTAATAATACAATAGCACTGGTAATGGAAGCCATAACCGTCATTTTTCGAAAACCATAGGTTCTGCTATCAGTTACCGGTTTTCTGGAAAGGTAAAAAGCCCCCCATGCCAGCAATAAACCCAGCACATCACTCAGATTATGACCGGCATCAGCCAGCAAAGCCAGAGAGCCTGCCAGCATGCCATATACTGCTTCTATAATAACGAAAACAATATTCAGGCCAATGCCGATGGCAAAAGCCCGATTATAATGGCTGGTATTATATATGTGATTATGAGCCATAGGATTAGTGATCATTGTCCCGGTTAAATTTGGCTTTGGAGAATAATACAGATAAACAGGTTACCACAAACAATGTAATAAAGCCTGCTGAACTGAGTTACTGACAGATATTGACTAGTCCAATATACAGGATGAATAGCTGTGTTCTATGGCTTCCTTAAGGAACAGTAGTCCACCGCGTATGACAACTGATACAATAACTGCAGCAATAATTAAATCCGACCAGCAAAATGCGCAGTATCTGTTTCTGTTCATTATTTTTTTATTTCGACTTCATGGCCACAACCCGATATTTTTCAGCTCCTATCCGTTTTATTTTTAATATTATCTTCAAGCAGTTTGGTATTTTGAACACCAACTCGACATCGACCGGATTCACGGATAAACATACGTTGATTAAATCTCTTTATATCTTCCTGGTAGAATCCTTCATAATCTGTCATCATAATAATGCTAGTATGCAGTTGCTGCAGATATTCTGAAGAGGTAACCAGCCGGTGATAAACCCAGCGTCCATCTTTTAAAGTACTTAACAGACCGGCCTGCTTAAGAATTTTAATATGTCGGGATAATTTATATTGTGGTTCAAGCAAGGCATCTACAAACTCACACAGACAGGCCTCTTCACCCGTCACACACAGCAGACGCATAATCCTTAAGCGTGTGGACTCAGATAATGCCTGAAAGACTGTTTCGGGTTTAATATCTAAAATATGCATAGTTGCATACTAATGCATATTTGCTTGTATTTCAATATTTAGGATAATAATAGCTATCTACCCGTAACCCAGATGGATGAGTAGTAATTAATAAACTTATAGAACCGGCCAAAATATGAAAAATATTTCCTACCCCCTCTCCATCGGGGAAGTATCAAAATTTCTGTCTTTAAGTGCTGATACATTGCGTTATTATGAAAAGTCCGGACTGTTATCGGTAGTAGCAAAAAATGAATCCGGCCGACGATGTTATTATCAGTCTGATATTTCTATATTACAGTTTATTATTCGAGCAAAGAAAATGAATTTTACCTTATCGGAAATTCAACAGCTATTACAAATGAGACAGGAACCACAAAAGGTAAAAGATGAAGTCAGACTATTGACTGCCCTGAAATTAACACAAATTGAGAATCATATTAATGAATTAAGTCATTTAAAAAATGAACTGAGTCTGTTGCTGAACTTATGTAAAGGCAGCAAAGATGGCTGCCCTATTATAGATGAACTGGAGAACAAGAATAATACGGCTGGATAAAATTTCATATTATTCTCTTTTAATACGATCAACCATTTCTGACCACTGGTGAATAATATTTTCCTCATCGGGAACAGAGGTATTATTACCTTTTAACCAGAGTCCAGTATCATTAAAACTGAACATATATTTAATATCAGGA
>JALVAL010000261.1 GCA_027011205.1 Gammaproteobacteria bacterium | reverse complement strand
TCATTATGTTGCCTCATATCAATAAAGAAACCAGAAAATTAAAAAATGTATAGTGTATATGGGGATAATCTCGTAAACTTCAAGTAACAGTTATGTTGGAATAATTGTACTCAGATTTGATTTTACTGGAGTTAATTTATGTTACTTGAGATCCCTGATGTTATTAATCCACAGCAGCTTAAGTCTATACAGACTGTGCTAAAAAAGGCTCACTTTGTAAATGGAAAAATATCCGCCGGTGATGTTGCCCAGCAGGTTAAAAATAATGAAGAATTAATTCAGGACAATTCACCGCAAATACAGTCACTAAATAATATTTTAATGGGCAGCCTGATTAATAATGAGACTTATAAAGCCGCTGTCATGATGAATAAAATCGGTGCCCCTTTTCTAGCACGCTATCGCAAGGGCATGGGTTATGGTGGTCATATTGATAATCCAATTATGGGACAGATCCCGAATATGTATCGTACCGATGTGTCGACAACTATTTTTTTAAATAATCCAGATGAATATCAAGGTGGCGATCTGGTCATTGTAACTAAATATGGTGAACATCGCGCTCGCTTAAAAGCGGGCAGTGCCATTGTTTATCCTTCTACCAGCTGGCATTATGTAGACGAAGTAACAGATGGTGAAAGACTGGTCTGTGTCACCTGGGCTCAAAGTATGATTCAGGATGCAAATAAACGGGAAGTACTGTATGGATTATGGCAAGCTCGGGAAAAACTGCTAAAAGAGAAGCCGCAGGCAGAAGAAACTCAGGGGGTAGACGTAACCTATATTAAACTGGTACAAATGTGGGCTGACACCTGATTTCTCAGATTAGTTAAATTCGCTCACAAAAAAGCCGGCATAAAGCCGACTTTTTATATCGCTCTGGCAGGATTATATTAATAGTTTTATTTTGCGTGTGGATCAGCGACTTCATCCGCCAGACTGGCTGGCAGGAATTTAAGAGCCGCTACAGATACGGTCACCAGTAACAGAGTAACGCCAACTCCACCCACACCTAAGAGAACTTCAGGTAAAGAAGGTGAATAAGAAGCTACTACCCCATCGTAGAAAGAAGAACTCACTTCCATACCGGGAAACATTACCATTGGATAAGCCTGGCCGCCGATAATAATAATATATAACTGGGCTAAACCACCTATAATAATCAGAGCTGAAGCTAAACCGATCATGGTACGATTCTTACCTGTAGGACCGTATAACAGCAACAGTGGTAATAGTGAACCCAGACCGATTTGAACCACCCAGAACAGGAAGGTATAAATACCGCCGTCAGCCAGTATAAAGGCGCTTACACCTTGATGATCCGCTGAATATAAATTGGTTATATGGTAAACGATAACAAAATACAGAACAGCAGCAACAAAAACACCCAGTAAGTTCTTCAGACGATTAATAATATAATCACCCAGAGGACGATCCGTATACTTATAAGAAGCCATCAAAACCAGCATAAAGAAAGCCAGACCAAAAGCAAATGACATAATAACAAACATAGGTGCCAGCAGAGCAGTATCATAAGCTTCACGAGCGATAAGGAAGCCGAAAATAGAACCAGTACCCGTAGTCAGAACCAGACGCCAGATAAAGGCACCCATGCCTGCTTTTTTGGTCAGCTTATTATACGGTCTGTCCATCATGGTCCATAAATAAACAGCAACAATACCCATAAAGCCAGTGTAAAGAAAAATATTCCAGGTAAAGATAGATAAAAAGTTAAATTTTGTCATGGCAACAATCAAGCGGTCAGGCCGCCCCAGATCAAGCAGCAGCACAACCAGTCCACCTGCCAGAAGTGCGATAGCCAGCATACCCGATAAACGAGCCAGAGGCTTATAAGCAGTTTTTGCAAATACAGAAGATATAGATGCAACATTTAAAGCACCAGAAGCTGCAACAATCAGAAAAATAGCAAACACGTGCGGGGTTCCCCATACCACCTGATTACTCATTCCAGTAACATAGTGTCCATGATGTTCCATATAATAAGCTGCAAACATGCCAATCAGGGAAATTAAACCAAAAACACCAAGCAAGGTATAAAAACCTCGGCTATTCCCTTCAACTTCTAAAAAGTGTAATTTTTTCATTTTATAGTCTCGTTACACCAGGTAAATTAATACTCATTAAAAAAAAGTTATATTCCTTGATACTGAACACCTGGGTTCAATTTCAAGTCTGCACGAATCTGTTTACCACCATGTTTGGCTAGTAATTTAGAAATATCACTTTCAGGATCGTTCAGGTTACCGAAAACAATGGCCCCTTCACTGGCTTCTACACAAGCAGGTAATTGTCCATTATCGACACGATTCACACACATATTACAGGATTCAACACAGCCCTTACCACGCGGCGTTGTTGTAGACTGATCAGTCAGTGTTTCATGAACAAAAGAACGGGCTTTATAAGGACAGGCCATCATACAATAACGACAGCCAATACAACGATGTCTGTCCACCAGAACAATACCATCTTCACGCTTCATGGATGCACCCGTAGGACAAACATCAACACAGGGTGGCTGTTCACAGTGCTGGCACATAACCGGCAGTGACATGCTATAACCAGTCGATTTATTTTTTACCTCAACAACACGGATATATTGAGTTCTCTGATCAGGTCTGGAATGTTCTTCGTTGCCCAGACCATGTTCTTTAACACAGGCTTCAACACATTTGTTCCAGTCAACATCTCTGGAGGTGTCAATTAGCATACCCCAACGAACTTTAGAACTGGCTGCTTTACTCAAGTCGCGAGCATTTGCAGTTTGATAAAGCATAACGCCTGGAGCAACGGTCAATCCCGCTGCAGCAATCGAGCCAAAGATAAAGTTACGACGGGATAAATCTTCTTTTTCGATTTTACTTGTCATCTGAACTAACCTCAGGGGCAATATTAGCCATATCTTGGACAGTCAAACCATAACTACCTGGAGTTATGGAGGTGAAGTCAGTATTTTTATGACCTGATAGTGCATGAAAATTACTACTGCCTTCAGGAATGTCTCTATGACACTGGAAACAGTCAATGGTTACTGCAGCATACTTATGACAGGAAACACAAAAGTGTCTGTCATTATCTATGCGAACGTAATTATTGTTGTCATCTTTGATTGCATGACAGTTAATACATTGCTTTAAACTACCGTCAAGATTATGACCATCAGTTTTTTCTCTGATGCCTTCACGAAGCGTTAGAATACGATCGTGTTTCAGCAAATCAGGATGTCTGCGGCGCATTTCATCTTCAGGTAATACACAGCTGTTACCACTGGACTCGGGAATTTCAATTCTCGGACCCAGATCATGCTGTTCAACCTCTGCATTTACAGTAGTAAAGCTGGCCATTAACGCCAGCCCCACAACACTGAGTGGTAATTTGTGCATGCTCTCCTTAAGCAGAGAGCTAAAACTAAAATTAATGTTTAGTTGCAACCACACATTCATTCTCCTGATTATTCACCTAGACCCATATCAATATAGCCTGTAGGACAAACATCTTTACAGATATGACAGCCAATACAACGATCGTAGTCGGTGTAAACGTAACGACCTGTAGTAGCCTGACTCTTAGGTGTTTTCTTAACCGCATCCTGAGGACAGTAGATAACGCAGTTATCACACTCAAAACACATACCACAACTCATACAGCGCCCTGCTTCTGCAACTATTTCATCATCAGATAAGGGCACCAGACGCTCTGCAAAGTGCCCCAGAACCTCGTCAGAACTGACGTCAATAGTCTTACGTTTATGACGTGGCTCATAATCAAAATGCCCCATAAACAGTTTGTCATGACTAATAATGTCATTAGAAGAACGGTCTTCATAGTTATGAATGGCAAAATCCTCTTCAGAAGTACCACGAACACTTTCATGACCATGTACGGGTGCAGGTTCAGGAGAAAGACCGGCTTCTTCAAGCTTGTTCTCAAGTTTAAAGTAATGCTTATCAACCTTAGGACGTTTTTTAAGGTCTTCATCATGATGACACAGGTAATGGTCAATAGTTTCAACTGCAATACCAGCCTGACCAATGGCTGTAGTCAATAGATGTGGGCGTACAATATCACCTGCCAGAAAATGACCAGGCTTGCCTTTAACCTGATAATGGGCATCGCCGTCAATAAATCCATGACCATTGTCCATACCTTCAATACCTGTCATATCACCTTTCTGACCAATTGCAGAAACAATCAGAGTGGCTTCGATATCGTACTCAGAACCTTCAATTGGCGTCTTGCCGTCTTCTCCCAGCTTGATTACACGAAGTGCCGTAGCACGACCGTTGTCATCAAGGATAACCTTAACAGGACTGACGCGGCCGATAATACTAACACCTTCACGTAAAGCATCATCAATTTCATGCTGTGCAGCAGGCATATTTTCAATTGAAGAACGTGATAACAGAGTAACCTCCGCACCTTCTTTATTTGCACTGTCCGCCACATCATGTGCGGTATGGCCAAGAACCACATTTTCCGGTAAATCTTTTTCTGCGACATTGGAAATTTTACCCAGACGACGAGCAACTGATGCCACGTCAATAGAGGTATCACCACCACCGATACAAACGACCTTATCAGAAGCTAATTTAAGACGCCCGTCATTAAACGCTTCCAGGAAAGCTACACCACTGATACAGTTAGGCGCTTCATCAAAGCCTTCAACAGGAAGTCCACGACCTTCTTTACAGCCAATTGCCCATAAGATGGCGTCATAGTCTTTTTCCAGGTCTTCAACTGTGATATCAGTACCAATACGAGTATTTAATTTAACCTCAACACCCATTTCAACAATACGATTCATTTCGTGATGCAATACTTCACGGGGCACACGATAACCTGGAATACCATACATCATCATTCCGCCCAGTTCTGCATGGTCATCAAATACAGTACAGCCATGACCTAAGCGACGCAGTTGATAGGCAGCAGCCAGACCAGCTGGCCCGCCGCCAATAACAGCGACTTTCTTACCTGACTCAGTATCTGCCACTTTAAATTTGAAACCATTTTCACGAGCCTGATCACCAATGAACTGTTCAACTGAGTTAATGCCTACATGATCATCCAGTTCATTTCGGTTACAACCGTCCTCACAGGGTGCCGGACAAACGCGCCCCATAACAGCAGGAAACGGGTTAGCATCAGTTGAGCGCTGGAAGGCGTATTCCTGCATGGTCATGCCTTCGTAAGTGGGTTTTTCCATACCACGGACAATATCTAACCAGCCTCGAATATCTTCACCTGAAGGACAGCTGCCTTGACAAGGAGGAGTTCTATTAATATAGGTAGGACATTTGTGTGACCAACCCGCCTGAAAAATATTGTCGGTCCAGGAATCCCACTCTTGTGTATCAGTGTGTTCTAACCGCGTATCTTTATAACGCGTAAAGGTTAGTTTTTCTGCATTCGGAGCTGTATCAGCAGTTGACATTTATCTTTCTCCTATCAAGCTATATTTGGGCAAAAATTAATTGCTATGATCTATCTTTAATAATAATTCTGTTTAAGTTGAAGCGACCGCCAAGTTACTCTTCAGGTTCTTTAGTGCCTTCTTCATCCTCTACACCGTCTAATTCTTTCTCTTGCTCACTACCAGTCATTACGATAGCTTCACTTACCAGTTGATGCACACTCATAATAGCGTCCATTTCAAAACCATAATAAGGGAGTGTTTTAGTAAACTGACTCTTACAGATGGCACAGATAGCAGCAATATTCGTCACACCACTTTCTTCTGTCACCTGTCTAAGGGCTTCCATTCTCGGCAATGCACCTTTAACCCGCAATTCCATCAGATCATCAGTCAAAATACCGCCGCCACCGCCGCAGCAGAAGGTTGCATCTTTAATAGTATCTGAATCCATATCCACATAGTTGTTACAGGCTGCCTGTATAACAGCACGCGGGATATCAAACTGACCGCCGGGCTTATTACCCATACGAGAGGCACGTGCAACATTACAGGAATCATGGAAGGTCATGGTTAAATGATCATTCTCTTCTTTATTTAAGCGTAACTTGCCTTCCTGAAGTGCACCATAAGTGACTTCAAGAATGTGTTGTGGAATGGGATAATTCTGATCCAGGAAATCAAAAGGGCCGGCCAGAGTATTCAGAAAGCTGTATGCCACACGCCAGGCATGACCACACTCACCGAAAATAATACGCTTAACTTTAAGTTCAATGGCGGCTTCACGAATACGCATAGAAATACGCTGCATATTGTCATAACTACCAATAAAGAGACCAAAGTTAGCCGCTTCTGAAGCTTTAGAGCTTACGGTCCAGGTAATGCCAAGTTCATGCAGAACCTTGCCATAACCGATTAAACCATCGATATGCGGCTCAGCAAAAAAGTCAGCAGAAGGCGTCATTAACAGGGCTTCAACACCTTCTTTATCCATATGGTATTTAACCGGTACGCCAGTATCTTCTTCAACTTCTTCTTCCAGATCTTCAAGGATACCTTTCAGCGCAGGTCCGGGTAAGCCCAGGTTATTACCAATTTTATAAACTTTCTGAATGATCTGATTGGAATATTTCTGCGCATAGCCCACATGTGCCAGCATTTCACGGGCTGCCATGGTTACTTCTGCAGTATCAATACCCATTGGACAGAATACTGAACAACGACGACATTCAGAACACTGATGATAATAGTTGTACCATTCTTTCAGAACGTCTTCTGTTAAATCAACAGCGCCAACAAGGCCGGGGAAGTATTTACCAGCAAATGTAAAATAGCGGCGGTAAACCTTGCGCATTAAGTCCTGTCTGGCTACCGGCATATTTTTGGGGTCATTAGTACCGATAAAATAATGACATTTATCAGTACAGGCTCCGCATTTAATACAGGAATCCATAAATACCTGTAAGGAGCGATACCGACCTAACAGGTCCTGCATCTTATCCAAAGTTTTTTCTTTCCAGTTTTCTGGAAGTTCACCAGGATAGCCCAGATCAGTATCAAATTCCGCACGGGATACAAAGGGTCCGTCACCAGCCATTGCATCCGGTTTAATCTGTGGAACTACCGGGTATTCTCTAAACTTGGGAGTCTCAAAGTCTGCCACTTTTCTAAATCCTCAAAAAATTCCTAATAACGACTATTGGTTGCTAGTACTATTTACTGTATACCTAATAATGTTACTTAGGTTGTATTTTATTTTTTTCTGCGTCTAATTCTGCAGCCCATGGAGCAATATGTCTCTGTTCACGCGGGTTATCCACCTGATTACGTGATGGAGCAAAAAACAGTCCCGGGATATGTAATAATTTACTAAAAGGTAACAAGATCATTAAGGTTGCAACCAGAAACAGATGCACCAGTAAGGGTACGTCCATGGGTAAGGCTTGCCAGTCAAAACGTAAGATACCCAGTGCAAATTCTTTCACACTTATAATATCGGTATGTGAAATAAAGCGCATAGTGGCACCGGTCAGACCTATAACGATTAATAATAATAACCACAGATAATCTGAAGGTGATGAAATATATTTAACTCTGGCAACAAACATACGCCGAGTCAGCAGGCCTAACAGGCCGATAATCATAGTGAAGGCAGCATATTTACCAATGGGCTGCAATAATACCAACCAGGTTGGAACATCTTTAATAAAATAACGCAAATGAATTATAAGAACCACAAACAGGCTCATATGGAACATCCAGCCAAACAACCAGGTCCATTTATTCGAACGGAATAAGGCGGCAAATAAGATTGCTTCTTTAGCCAGTCTGACAGCAACCCCACCTTTTGTTAAAGGCGCAGGTGTAACAGGAATCTTCAGAGGTGCAGGCACTCGTGAATATTGAATAATTTTTTTCGCTAAGCCTATTACCAGGACAAGAAAAGCCACTGTAAAAAGTAGCGCATAAAACGCTGACATATTACCTACCCATTAATAATTTTTAATACGGTGTACATGAACTGTGCTGTTAACATGCTACAACACAGTTCACTGTACATGAATTACAGTCATAGTGACTGAAAATTCTTCTTTGATTGCGTATTACACACAACCCGTTGGCTTAGGAAGACCAGCAAATTTACATGCTTGTTTACCAGGACCATAAGGGAATAATTCATAAAGGTATTTAGAGTTACCTTTTTCCTTACCCAGTTTTTTAGCAACTGCTTTAGTTAAAACACGTACTGCTGGAGCAATTTGATATTCTTCATAGTACTCACGCAGGAAGTTAATAATATCCCAGTGGTCATCACCCAGATCAACTTCATCAATTTTAGCCATTTCAGTTGCTACAGCCGGGAACCAGTCGGCCAGATTTACCAGATAGCCTTCTTCGTCAACTTCAATCTCTTTACCTTCTACAGAAATAGTAGCCATTGTTTAAACTCCAATATTTAGATGTTGTTAGTATAAAATTTTACAGCCAAGACTGAACGTTCGAATGCTCGGCTACCAAATCAACAAAACCCGAATAATCAACGACTTTAATTCCGTCAAGTATTTCAGCTTCTGTAAATCCACGTGTATTCAGGTCGGAACCTAAAACATAGATATTTTTATTGCTCATTGCAGCAGTTAACTTATCTGCAATGACAGTACCTTTTAATGCGCCTACAACTGCGTCTTCAATCAGCAGAATGGTGGAGCCTTCTTTTGATTTACTTAAACACGAGTTCAGTGAATTACGCTCAAAAGGTGATTTGTTTACAGTATGTAACATTGCCATTTAGCCTCTCCTTTAAGAGCGTCTTTAAGAACTGATTATTACATCTTGCCCATCCATAAGATCAGCAAGTTCAGCGCGTGTAACAAGTTTGATAGATGGTTTTTCAGCCCAGTCATCATCCTCATCTTCATAAGTCAGATCCATCAGGTTATCCAGAGTCAAACCACGTTCTTCCAAAGACTCTTTTTCAACATATAACTTGTTGATATCATAATCACCCAGAGCTTTATAAGCAGGTGAAAAATTCTTCATGCCGGAAGCTTCAGTATTTTGATTTCTGGTGATTTGAAACACGCCATCATCGCAAAATACGAGGCTGACGTCCTGATCAAATGCAGCACTAATCAATACTACTTCCAGTGATTCCAATGCGTAAACAGTACCATATGGTGCTTTGGTGTTCACAAACATGAATTTTTTTATGTCATCACTCATATTTATTCCCCTTAATCACCAAATGTTAATAAACGATCAGCCTGGATACCACCTTCCACTAACTGACCCAGGCCAGAAATACGAAAAGCAGGATGAATATTGTG
>JALVAL010000260.1 GCA_027011205.1 Gammaproteobacteria bacterium | reverse complement strand
GAGTTAACAGATCTTTTATTTCATTTAGCGTAAAGCCAATAAGTTTGGCTTTTTTTATAAATAGTAATTGAGTGACTATTTCCTGTGAATAGACACGATAACCCTGTTCTGGCTTTGGTGGCTGTTGAATTAATCCGAATTTTTCATAAAAACGGATGGTTTCAATATTTATCTGTGCCAGTTTAGCCAGACGGCCAATGGTTAAATTAGAATTTTTCATAATCCAGATAAAGTCATAAAATTGTAAAACACCATTTTATTTTAAATGACAACTATTGCCATGTATAACTTTTTTAGCATTTTGATATAGAGCCAGAAGTAATAAAATAATGGCAATGGTAAATAGTTCTGTTTGATGCGTGGCAATAAAACCCTGAAATAATGGTCCTGATGAGCCTATAAACGATGGTAGAAGGCTGGCCAGGGAGCCGAATATAATGGGAATAATAGGAGAACAGCATAATACGGGTGCAAAAATGCCTACTAAAATACCACCTGTTGCTGATGCCTTACTGGATTTTTGACCCTGACGAATTAACCATACCATTAGAGTCATAATAAAAGCGACCAGTAAGGCCATAATAAATGATAAAATAACCATAGACAGATCCAGATATTGCATGGCAGTCCAGCCAATTTGTCCACCGGTAAAAGAGGAGGGCAGGGTCATTAAATACAGTATAAAAAATAGTGTAAAGCTGGACACGGATAACCAGCGATAAGCGGACAGAGTCCAGACACTCTTTAAAGCATTTATAATCAGTCTCATTTTTTAGCCTCTTTTTGAGTGTCTGAGCGGGCAAAGTCAATTATTTTTTTTATAAAGACTGCTGGAGCCGTGCCCTGTTCCTGAATGACACCCTGCTCATTAATTAAAAAATATATATCCGGATACTGGCGTGAGTTATACAGCTTATCCATTTCCTCTGAGGCTTCACCTTTAACCCAGTTTCTGGTTGCAGAAGGGGATGAGTAGTGAGCAATAAATCCCTCAATATCCGCACCCGGATAGCCGCCGTTGTTATAATTACGTAAGGCCAGAATGGTTAATCCATGCTGTTCCCATTCCTTATGTTTTTCAGCCAGAGCCTTAACACCCGCAGCACAGGTATGACACCAGGTAGAAAATAACCATAGCATTACCTTTTTGTCCCGATATTCTGCCAGGGTATGAGGGCTTCCCTGACTAATAAAATCTGCTTGAGGTGCTTTCACTGGTGGTGTTAATTCCTGAGCCGACAAATTGCTCATTAAACCTGACAAAATCAGCAGCCATAAACTTAATCTTTTCATAGAATTAACCTCTCAAATGTCAGTATTTGTTACTATAGAGTATAGAGTCCGTATCATGGTACAGAGTCAAGAAAATTTTACTAATACTGATCCCGGGCCTGTCTATTTTAGTAACTACATTAATAGATTCTAGAAATTTATCCGAAATCCGGTAGTAAAGATATAGTCGGTTTCTAAGGCATTACCATGAAGTTTTTCAATGGCAGGTAGTTGCACTGCGGCTTCAAGAATATATTTTGATGTAACATACTGAATACCTGGCGTCAGATACAAGATGGTTCCACCAGAATCAGGATCCGATTCTCCAGATATACGATGTTTTTTCTGGTTAATGAGATTGGCTTCCATCACCCCGTAAACAAAACTATGAGTATTACTACTCATTTGCTGAGGAAATAAGCGATATTGAAAAGATATGTCTGCTCTTATTTCATTACCAGCCTGAAAATGATTCGCGCGACCATTTTTTTCAAAGTTTAACTGTGAATCAATCTGGTAATCCAGCGTCTGGTAAGTCATAACCAGACCCGCAAAGGAATCCCATGCACCAGAACCGGTTTGCATAGGGATTGGTAAACGTCCTAAATTATCGGTTTTATTATCTTTACCTGTAGGAGCTTTTAAACCACCAAAACCTGCAATACGAAATGTCTTACTGCGTTCATCCTGTTGTAATAAGGTATAACGGGCAAACATTCTAACATCGCCAATACTTTCGCTTGAACGGGAGAATTTTTGATCCTTGATAGTTAAATCCAGGCTTTTATTTAAATAAGGAATGGCAGTAAAAACAGCTAGTTTTGGTGTCATACCATAACCTATGAGAGAAAGTATTCCAGTTACCTCCAGATCACGATTCATAGGACCATCATCCTTCAGGCGTTTGACAATAACTTGCTCGCGATTGATAAATGCTCCCTTTGCAACAGGTAAGGCGGTATTAAAAGTAATGGGAGCAGCACTTAATGATCCTGTCCCGGATAATGAAACGCTTAATAATATGCCATTTTGTATCCATCTGTGAATCAATGACATGATATTATTTATCACCCTGCTGAGACTGCATTGATTTTAAGGTGAAGCCTGCATCAGTTAATTCCTGTCGAGCCTTCTGTTCAGAAAGTGTTTTGCCATCAGCAACTAACACCTTGACTATACCTTCTTTTAAGTTAACTTTTACGTTTAGCACACCATCAAGTTTACTGAGTTTTTTTTGCACATTATATTCACAAAATGGACAAACTAAACCCAGCAGTTCTCGCTAAGATGAACCATTGAGCTATAGCAACGTTTAACAAGCAGATGAAAAAAACTTTTCGCAGTAACTTTAGAAATACCAAAAAAATAAAATAAAAAGCTTGCATTTTGAGAAATA
>JALVAL010000259.1 GCA_027011205.1 Gammaproteobacteria bacterium | reverse complement strand
TTATTAGGCTTAAGATATAAATCTCATCCTTGGCATGGAGTTGAAATAGGTAAAAACTCTCCTGAGATTATTACTGTTTTTATAGAGATGGTGCCAACAGATACGGTAAAATATGAAGTTGACAAAGAGACAGGATATTTGACGATTGACAGACCTCAAAAATTTTCCAGTATTTTACCTGCATTATATGGTTTTATTCCTAAGACATATTGTGGAGATTCATTAGCCCAAATTAGTAGGGATTCATTAAAAAGGGATGATATAGTCGGTGATGGAGATCCCTTGGATATATGTATATTGACTGAAAAAGAGATTACTCACGGAGATATATTATTGCAAGCAAGACCTATTGGCGGCTTTAGAATGATTGATGGAAATGAAGCGGATGATAAGATTATTGCAGTGCTTAAAGATGATGCCGTTTATGGTGATTACAAAGATATTGATGATATTCCTCATGCAGTAATAGAGAGATTGAGGCATTATTTTCTTACTTATAAGGATATGCCTGGACATGTTGAAGGAAATTGTGAGATAACGGATATATATGATAAAAAAATGGCTTTTAAGGTAATAAAAAGTGCAGCAGCAGATTATAAAGAATTTATCAATGAGCTGATATTTAGCTGATGAAAGAAATATTTAATCCTAAAACAATTGCATTGTTTGGGGCTTCTAACAGGAAAGAGAGCATAGGTTATTCTGCAATGAATAGTATCATAGGTGCAGGATATGAAGGTGTTGTTTATCCTATTAATATCAAAAGGAAGAGTGTTTTTGGTATAAAGGCATACAAATCCATAAAAGATACAAATGATTCTATAGATTTAGCTGTTATTGCTACGCCATTTAGAACAATTATAGATATCGTGAAGCAATGTGGTGAATATGGAGTCGGAGGTATTATTATTCTTACAACAGTATTCAAATCAGGGACTAAAGATATTTCTCAATACATAAAGAAACTTGCTGAAAAATACAATATCAGGATTATTGGGCCAAATAGCCTTGGCTTTATAAGGCCAGCCTTTAAACTTAATATTAGCCTTACCAATAAAATGGCTTTAAAGGGAAATATCGCTTTTATCTCTCAAAGCGCAGGGTTGGCAACTGCGATATTGGATTGGTCGATTGAGGAAAAGGTCGGTTTTAGTCATTTTATCTCAATTGGTTCAATTTATGATGTAGAATTTGGTGATATAATTGATTATTTGGATACGGATCCAAGTACTTCCAGTATCATTATTTATATGGAGTCTTTGGCTAATGCAAAGAAATTTATCAGTGCTACCAGAGCATACTCAAGAAATAAGCCTATTTTTGTGCTAAAAGCCGATAATCGCTCACATAAGGTGAAAATCGAATTATCCCATTCAGGAACAATTATGGGAAGTAAATTCGCTTATGAAGCAGCATTCAGAAGAGCAGGAGTTGTATCTGTTGACACCATAGATCAATTGTTCAATGGAGCTCAAGCATTGGCAAAGCAACCCAGACCAAAAACGAATAAACTTACAATAATAACTAATTCCAATGGACCTGGGGTTTTAGCTTTTGATCTTCTGAAAAGATTAAAAGGAAATATAGGCTGCCTTTCCCAGTCAAGCTGTGAAGAATTGGATAAAGAATTAGGAAAAACCATTATCTGTAATGGAATAATAAATATTTTGGGACATGCGACAGTCGAGGATTACAGAACTACCGCAGAGATATGTTTAAATGATGAAAATGTTGATACGCTATTGATTATATTAACTCCACAATCTCATACTGATGCTACTGGAGTTGCTAAAGAAATAGTAGAACTGTCAAAAAAATACGATAAAACAATATTGGCGAGTTGGATGGGAAGCGAGGACGTAGAGCGAGGCCTACAGATTTTAGATGAAGGGAGAATACCGACATTTTTAACCCCTGAAAAAGCTGTCACTACCTTTATGGATATGGTGAAATATACCAAATTATTGACATTGCTTCAGGAAACGCCCTATGAAATTCCTTCGCAATTTATTCCCAGAACCATTGAAAACCGCAGGCTTATTAAATCTGTATTAGACGAAAACAGATTTGTACTCAATGAAATGGAGGCTGCAAAGATATTGAAAAATTATCATATCCCTGTTATCAAAAATCTTTTGGTTAAAGACGCTAAAAATGCAGGGAAAATAGCTGAGGAAATAGGGTTTCCGGTCGTGCTAAAGATAAGTTCTCCCGATATTTTACATAAGTCACAAGTAGATGGAGTGGCTCTAAATATTGTATCGAAGAAACAAGCTGAAGAAGCTTATAAAAAGATAATAAATTCTGTAAAAATAAAATTTCCCAATGCTAAAATCGATGGGGTTTTGGTTGAAGAAATGGTCAATAAGAAATATGAATTGATTATCGGGGCAAAAAAAGACCCCGTTTTCGGTCCAATAATATTATTTGGTATGGGAGGTATTGCAGTAGAATTGTTTAAAGACCTCGATGTGGGATTGCCTCCTTTGAATATGGCATTGGCACTGAGAATGATTGAGCGAACTAAAATATACCAATTGCTTAAAGGTTATCGCGGAATGCATGGTGTGGACATAAAAAACATTCAGTTTTTGCTCTACAAATTTGCGTATTTAATTATGGATTTTCCTGAAATTAAGGAAATAGATATCAATCCATATGCTATAGAT
>JALVAL010000258.1 GCA_027011205.1 Gammaproteobacteria bacterium | reverse complement strand
CCAGATAGGCACGAGCACCTTTTGAGGCCCGATCATAACTGATAACCGGCATACCATGACTGGGCGCTTCAGCCAGGCGGACATTTCGGGGAATAATGGTGCGATAGACCTTGTCACCAAAGTGAGTAAGCAACTGGCGTGAAACTTCGATTGCCAGGCGGTTGCGGGGATCGAACATGGTTCTTAGAATACCTTCGATTTCCAGTTTTGGATTCAGTGATTCCTTAATACTTTCAATGGTATCTTTTAGTGCAGTTAAACCTTCCAGGGCATAATATTCACATTGCATGGGGATCATAATGCCATCAGCTGCTACCATGGCATTAACCGTCAGCATATTTAAAGAAGGCGGGCAATCAATAATAACAAGATCATAGTCGTCAGCAATTTCCTTAAAACGATAGCTAAGCTGGCGTTCCCGATCAAATTTGGTCATTAATTCCACTTCCGCCGCGGTTAAATCACCATTACCCGCAATCAGATCATAACCGGCATCCGGAACTTCGATTTTAACTTCATTAATAGAGCTTCTGGAAATCAGTAAATCATAACCGCTGTATTCAACGTCATTTTTATCAATACCACTGCCGGTAGTGGCATTACCCTGAGGATCCATATCGACCAGTAAGACTTTTCTTTTAGTGGCTGCCAAGGATGCTGCCAGATTAATACTGGTCGTGGTTTTACCCACACCACCTTTCTGATTGGAAATGGCAATAATTTTCGCCATATTTTGCCTCAATGGTTTTAATTTTATTTTAGTTATTACAGTATAACAACCGCATCGGGTATTTCTTGCTGAAGACGCCGTGAATCCATCCCTGGAGGCTTTTCGGCAGCTTCCCTTGCCGAAACTTCATCAAGAAATACCCAATGTCTGAAACTCAGTGCAAAACTGCTGATATGCAAATCTGCTATTTTTTATTCCGCAACAATCTCAATTAAATGCCGTTGAATATTTAAGCCCCAAATATCGAGCGGATGTGTTTGTTCTATTCTAAAGCCTTCTGGCAGTTGTGCAATCTCTTGTTCCAAAATTTGACCTTTCATGGCCAGAAATTTGCCCTGGGCAGCACATAAATGTACTGTCAGGGTCAGCATATCTTTTAAAGATGCAAAGGCACGGGAAATAATCCGGTCAAATTTATCTGTTTCTTCAAGCTGATAATCTTCCACCCGACTGTGTACCGCCGTGACATTTTTAAGACCCAGTTGAGCTATAGCCGTTTGCAGAAAACGAACTTTTTTATTACGGGCATCCATTAGTACAAATTGAATATCCGGCAGACAAATGGCCAGAGGTATACCCGGTATGCCGCCGCCGGTACCCACATCCAGAACGCGGTGAATATCTTCCTGCTGAAAATAAGGCAAAACCACCAGAGAATCGAGCAAATGCAGATCCACCATTTCCTTCAGTTCACGAATAGATGTTAAATTATATATTTTATTCCATTTTTTCAGTAACTGAATAAAACTCAGTAATTGCTGCTGCTGTTGCGGGCTGATATGCAGATCCAGCCGCCCGACTCCAGCCAGTAATTGTTTTTCAGGTGAAGTCATTAATTAACCTGCCGCTTTCTTTTGAATCGGTTTATGAGTTTTTAAAAATACCAGTAAAAGAGAGATTGCTGCCGGTGTCACGCCCGGTATGCGGCTGGCCTGACCAATTGTCTGGGGCTGGTTTTTATGTAACTTTTCCCGCACTTCTGAGGACAGTGAGGTAATTTTCATATAATCAAAATCACGGGGAATGGCTTTATTTTCATAACGCTTCTGTTTTTCAATTTCTTCTAGCTGGCGTTTAATATAACCGGCATATTTGGTTTGAATTTCTACCTGCTCTGCCGCAACAGGATCTGAAACTTTATTACCAGCCATAGCCATAGACATAAGTAAGTCATAACTAACTTCAGGTCTTCTGAGCATATCGTATAAACAGCTGTCTTTAGTTAAAGGCTTTTTAAACACCCGTATAGCCTCTTCTTCTGTAATGGCATCAGGACCAATTCTTGTGCTTTGCAGACGTTTGATTTCATTTTCTACCAGCGCCTGTTTTTTGCTGAATGCCTGCCAGCGCTGTTCATCCACCAGACCCAGTTTATACGCACTTTCAGTCAGACGCATATCAGCGTTATCCTCTCGAAGGATCAGACGATATTCAGCCCGGGAGGTAAACATCCGATAAGGTTCCTGAGTACCCTGAGTGATTAAATCATCAATCATCACCCCGATATAGGCCTGTTCGCGGCTGGGTGACCAGGGTTCTTTTTCCTGTGTCTGCAGAGCCGCGTTGACGCCGGCAATTAACCCCTGAGCAGCGGCTTCTTCATAGCCGGTAGTACCATTGATTTGTCCGGCAAAAAACAGACTTTTAATAAATTTGGTTTCCAGGGAAGATTTTAAATCCCGGGGATCAAAAAAGTCATATTCAATAGCGTATCCTGGACGAACGATAAAGGCATTTTCAAAGCCTTTCATAGAACGCACAAAGGCCAGCTGGATATCAAAGGGCAGACTGGTGGAAATGCCATTAGGATACACCTCATGAGTTTGCAGTCCTTCCGGTTCCACAAATACCTGATGGGAATCTCTATCAGCAAAACGATTGATCTTGTCTTCTATCGATGGACAATAGCGCGGCCCCACACCTTCAATGACCCCGGTAAA
>JALVAL010000257.1 GCA_027011205.1 Gammaproteobacteria bacterium | reverse complement strand
ATCAACTTCTTCCCGTCTTTGGTAGTCTGATATTGGACCTGGCCTATTCGCCTTCGCACATCACGAATTTTTTTCTTTTTGTCCGGATCTTGTGTAGCTGCCAGCCAGTTCCTGAAATCCAGAAGCGGCCGCATCCACTCCTCTCCCTTATTGACCATCGACTCCATGGACGAATCTTTGGCAACCACTGTGCAGGTCCAGCAGCCGAAGCGACTGTTGCCGCAGGGTGGCGTGGACTTGTCGATCACCATGGGACATTCACCGTCCTGGGCATTTCTGTACATATTGAGGAGAACCTGGTTGTCGCTGCCCCAAGGGGAGGGGTTAGTCAAAATATAGTCCCAGACTTCTTCTGTGTGCCAGTCTTCAATAGGGGTGAGCACCCAGGCATTGGGAAGATCGCAATGACGGGTAAGATATTGGCTGATTTGTTTTCTTTTGTTCATCTGCCCGGCTCTGGATGCGCTTTCCGACCGGCGTGCGCCGAGCACAACAACCACCTCTCCGTACGAGGTGACCTTTTCCGTAATAAAACGGTTGGCCGGTTCAATCTTGAGCCGGTCGGTGCACCAACGAAACCGGCTGTAAGGAGCAGGATACCCTCTGCCTATCAAATTGACCCAGAAGGTATTATCTATTTGAGGAGTAACTTTATGTGCTTCAAATGGCAGGTTCTGGTTTGTTGCAGACGTGTTGATGTTCTCCAGAACCTCATCAATATAGTTTACAATGACCGGGGTCTCGACGTATGTATCTGAAGAAATGACAAAAATTGTTTTAGACAACTTTTCGGGAGGTAATTGAGAAAGGCTTGCCCAGATAACCTGGAGCGTGGCGGTGGAATCCTTGCCTCCACTGAATCCGATAACCCAGGGACGATTATCAGCAAGGTAAACTTCGCGTATTACCGTGTATAATCTTTCCAGGTATTGGCTGTCCAGCAAGGAGTCCGCTGATCTCGTAGAAGGATTAAGAGAGTTTACTTTGGACATATACTTCTTCCACAGCCTCTTCCTTGGGATTTAATGACAGCCCAAGGTTCTTTTTAATGATATTTGCCGTGAGAAGAACGTTTTTCTGTGATTTGTTCAAGCTGCCACCGATCAGAGCCCGTCCTTCCCATAATTTTGTATTGGCTCGCATCCAGTCAATTTTTTTGATTTTTTCCAGGTCGTTCTTCCAGGTATCCGGGCGCTCTTTTACCAGGCTGTTGCCGGCAATAGCCAACGCCTGCAGGGCAATACCATGCGCATGGATATAATCACGCCGTAATTCGCTTGGCGCCACCTTCCTGTCGGCGGCATCCCGCCAGTCAGGCATGTTTTGAGTAACAGCCATCCAGAAATTAAATGAGAGTTTTTTCTCATCTTCAGATATCTCTTGATTATCCTTGTAGCCAAGAAACTTTTTCGTTGCCTGATAAAGGCTGCTTAAGGTGAACAATTTTCTCGATCTGTTGGAAATAGAGCTTTTCGCTGTTTCGGTCATGCCATTAAAGATTGGTATCTCTTTTATCATCTGGTTCACCAGGCGAGCCAAGGGATCCCTGTGATCGTATAAAATGCCCAGAGATTTAGTAGGACGAACTGCGTAACGATTAAGATCTGCAAACATTTGCTGACTTCTTTTCAATCCGGTATCGACGAAAAAGACCACGGAAATAGTTTCATGTGCCAACTCTGGATTTTCGTACAATGCCTCCTCTATGGCCGCCCGGCGATGTTGTCCGTCATTGACCAGAAAAGTAGCTTCCATGGGTACCGATAATGTGCCTATTTTTCGGCCCACCTGGTCTTCTCCATATGGTTGAAAAGACACTTCACCGTCAATGGAGGCCGTGATGGATGAAAAAACATAGTCATCCGGGTTATCAACAATATATTTGGCAATGGGCAGAATTCTGCTTTTATTTGTTTCTCGTTGTGCGCGTATTTCCGGAGGAAGATCAGAGGGATTGGTAGAAAATAAAATTGGTATGAGCCGTAACGGGCACATGGTCGTATAGTACTCACGGCCTGCTTGAATCCCCCGTATAGCAGGAAACGAATATGTATAATCATGTACTAACTTGTCGGGTTTCATGAGATAGTCCCACAAAAAAAATAATTGAAAAAGTCAATTACAGGACAATACAGCAAGCAAAATGGAAGTCAATAAATAAACGTCCAAAACTATTTTTTTCACTTCCTTGCTTTATGGTTATGTTGTGGGAAAAATCGTTTATAAGCTTATAAGCCTATAGTTGCAGAGTGAGTATCCAAAATAAAGACGATAATATAAAGTGACTACCAGTCACCATGTTCTATTCAATCATTGCCTTACAGGGAATGGCGATCGTTGTTTTCAACTGATCAAGGTAATCCGCCCAGGCCTGCATCATTTTTAGGTTGTCATTACGAATTATTAACGAGTTGGAATCAAAGCAGGGATATAATTTCTTGAGCGAATGACATTTCTTTATTACAGTACCTATTACAGTATTAAAAAGACAGATGCGACGATAAAATTAATAATTCCACATTATTACATATACAATTCGACGGACTGTCCCTCCGCCAGTTTGTTCCACAAGCAATATTCGAAAACCGTTTGCAGGACTCTGTCGTAACTACGCCCCCAAAAACCCTGTAACGTGCTGATGAGGGCCATGGAATTTTGTTGTAAAAAAACC
>JALVAL010000256.1 GCA_027011205.1 Gammaproteobacteria bacterium | reverse complement strand
GATGAATTGTTACCTTTATTACGAATTGCTTAGTGTATATAATAATGATTTGTTAACATAATTCAGCAGTGACTTGTAGTCTGGTTTAAGATTTTTCTTGTATAACTGCTTTAGTAGCTGGGTCTGTGATTGTATTGCCTGTTGTAAAGGAATATCCAGCTTGTCACAGGCCAGAATATGACGGGCGAGCATGAGTTGTTTGACTGGATCACCTTTTTTGACTCCGTCTAATAGATTTCTGGTTTGAGCAATTAAAGTGTTGGCTGCGTTAACGGTCGAATCGGTTTTCATAGTCTTCATGGATTTTTCTAATAGAGGAAACCAGTACAGCATCTGGGTATAATCTTCGCTTTGTTTTGCCTGTATAATCGTATCCAGTATTAAATTAGTGCGAGCAGATGAACCTCGGCTGGCAGCCAGATGTAAAGCAGTTCCGGCAGAATTCAGCTCACTTATTGCAGTCTCCGTGTCTTTATTATTAAAGGCATTTTGAGAACGGATGATCAGGTTGAGTCCGGTGGAAAGTTCTTCAGCGGAAATCAGCAGTATCTCTGGCCCGGGACAGTAAGTGCCAGCAGAGGCAGTCGTTGCTGTGCTGGCAAAAACAGGAACAGATAATAACAGCAACACAATGGCGGTGGTTAAAAAAGTATAACGGGCTGCTGGTTTGAGGATTGGTATCACAGGTGGTCTCCTTGTTGAGAACTGGATTTGCGTAACTGATATTTTTCAATTCGATAGCGTACTTTTTCGCGTGTTGTTTTTAGTACTCGAGCAACTTCAGAAACATTATTATCATATTTTTTCAGCATAATGCTGACTATTTCACTAATCATATCATCCAGCCCCATACTGCCGTCAGCAGGAAAATATATACCTGTGGAATTATGCTTAAGGTCTGGACAGTTGATATTTTCTGCACTTACCTGCAACTGCAGCCATTGTTCCGGTAAGTTACTTGAAGTGGATAAAATAACACAACGTTCCAGTACATTTCTAAGTTCACGGACATTTCCCGGCCAGTTATACTGTTCCAGTATAGTCCATACGTGTGGGGGAATTTTACTGACATTCTTACCGGCTTTGAGATTAAATTCAGCGATAATTTCGGGAACCAGATCACGTATATCTTCCAGTCGCTCACGTAATGTGGGCAGACGTAATTCAAAGACGCCAAGCCGATGGTATAAATCGGCACGGAAGGTGCCATTATTGATATCATCCTGAAGATTTCGATTGGTTGCAGCGATGATCTGTATATCAACCTGAATTTCAGTTTCACTGCCAATGCGTCTGATTTTTCTATCTTCTATGACTTTCAGCAGCTTGGCCTGTAAATCCAGCGGCATTTCGCCGATTTCATCAAGAAAAAGTGTACCGCCATTTGCCTGTTCAACCAGACCTCGGTGACGGCTTGTTGCTCCGGTATAAGCACCAGCTTCATGACCAAATAATTCTGACTCAAGCAGATCTTTAGGTAATGCGGAACAGTTAAGTTCAATAAGGGGTTCTTTGGCTCGAGTGCTGTTATAATGCAGGATGCGGGTGGCCAGCCCTTTACCCGTTCCGGTTTCACCACTAAGAATTAATGCACTGAAGGGTGCCTGACTCAATTGCCGGAGTAGTTGTTGTGTCTGATGAGCAACGTTACTGCTGCCAATAAATGTTTCAAAGGCGTAACGCTGGCTGGCATCTTTTGATTTTTCCTGTAATCGGCGTTGTGCGTTTGCGCTGCGTAAGGCGCTGCGAATAATCAGATCCAGTTGTTCCAGCGGGCAGGGTTTGGTCAGAAAATCAAAAGCACCCAGACGCAGGGCGCGAACAGAATCAGGCACATCGCCGTAACCGGTAAGAAAAATCCATTCACATGAAGACATGTTTTTACCATATTCTTCCAGTAAGTCAAGGCCATTACCATCGGGAAGATTAAGATCAGATAAAATCAGGGAAGGATCAAATTTTTTACTATGCAGTTTACGCTGAGCTTCAGCATAGCTTTGCAGCCAGATCACTTCATAACCCAGTTTGAGGTAATGACGCTGGAGTTCGCTGCCCAGTAACTTTTCATCTTCAATAATTAAAATAGTATCAATCATAATTTTATAAATATTGTCCAGTTTACTCAGTACCTCGTAAGGCCTCGTCCTTAAGGTCGAGGATAGCAGAGGTGATAACTATTTCCCAAAAGCCTCGTTTTTTAAGGTGAGACGCTGGGTTTACAAACAGGGTAGTTTAAGTGTGACACAGGCACCGACAGGCGATAAATTATTGAGTTCCAGTTGACCATGAAGATTGTTTACAAAGCGTTTTACCATAGACAGTCCAAGACCTGTGCCGCCACTGCGGTGAGTAGCAAAGGTCCGGATATTATGTTCAATAATAGCTGCAGGAAATCCAGGCCCCTCATCCATAACACGAATGGATAAGGTATTGTTTTTAATCTGAGCTGATATTGTAATGTTGCCTGCTTTGTCAGCCATTGCCTGTTGTGCGTTCAGGATCAGATTTAATAACACCTGGCGAAACTGTATGTCGGGTAATGGACAGCTAATGTTTTGTTTCATCTGAAAAATAAGCTGGATATGTGAAGGGATCTGGTATCGGGCCAGTGCCAGTAACTCCTGAATCGTGTCATTGACATTAATGTTTTTTAAAGGTTCAGGATCATGTCGGGACTGAGTAAGAAAACTGTTCAGCAAATCTATCATACGATTTATTTCATTACACATGAGGTTTAATCGTTCATGATACTTCTGACATTCATTATTTTCGCTCATATCAGCATTAAGATTGCTGCAGGCCATTTGTACGCCAGCTAACGGGTTGCGTAGTTCGTGTGACATCTGAGCCATAATCTCACCCAGTGCTGCCAGACGCTCAGTATTGGCCAGACTGCGTTGCTGTGCTATTAAAGTACGGGCAGCTTTATCTATCTGCTGTTGTAATTCCTGCTCATTTTTCTGATGTTCATGTTCCAGTTTTGCCAGACGAAGTACCATATTATTATAATTTTGAAATAAGTTGTTAAACAGTGGGTCAACCTCTTCAGAGGCAATAGTTTTGTATTGAGTATCACCCAGGGACGTCATTAACAGACTCATTTGCTGCAGTGGTTTATAAATCCGAAAGCGTAATAAAAGTAATATAATAAAAGCACTAAAAGGTAAAACAATGAGTACAATGACACCAATTTTAATTTCAAGTAAGGCAGATTTGTGCAGTGCTCGGGTTAGCCTGGCATGTTCGTAGGATTCATGTTGAAAGATTTTGCGCATAATATAAAGTACATTAAGCAGAATGTTTCGAGGTGTTTTATTACTGTCCAGCAGTTGTTGTCCCAGACGAATGGCAGCTGGAGTAGAATCAGCAAGATTTTGTTTTTGTAGCAGTAAACGGTTCAGGGAATTTTTAAGTTTTATTCTGTCTGAAGTATTAAATGTTTTATCTTCGGGTAATTGTCGGGCCAGGGTAGCTTCAACTTCATATAAAAAAATTTGTATCTGCTCAAGATGGTTAGCATGTTGATTGACAGGTACAATTCGATTATAAGATAACCAGGATAGTGTTAGTTGTATCACAAGAGATAACAGCAGAAAGGCTCCCAGAATAGAAATTGGTATCCAGATGGACTGAATGCCAATGATATTGAGTTTTTGAAATACCTTCATATCAGATTTGCGTCTTTTTCAAATGCACTTTTATCAGTATAACAATAAGAATAATGAATAGAAACGATATTATTTCCAGGGATTGTCAGCCTCTTTGAAACTGCAAACAACCGTTGATGATAACTTTTGGCTATAAATGTATCATCAACTGTCGTTATTAACCTTTTATCTTAAGAGAACAATCTTTAAAGAGGTAAAAATTATTCTCCGGGGTTGTCCGTCAATGGTTCAAGCAAACTGCGAACTTCTGAATAAGCAGCAGTATCGTTGACATTGGTTTTAATTTTCTGGATAGCTTTCTTGATGACTTCAAGTTTAGTACGGGTCTCAGATTTAAGCGAACTGGAACTCAAGAGTTTATCCACAATAGTTATTGCATCATCTACGCTGGCATAAATATATTGAGGATCATGTCGGGCTTCTTTTTGCAGGTTTTCAGCAAAGGCAATACTTTGTTTGACTCTGATTAATTCTGAACGTATCAGCGATGTCTCCTTTTTTTCAGTTTGGGTTTTTTGTTTGGCGGTTTTTGGGGTTTGCAGAAAATCTTCGCGGGCAACAACTGCAGTCAGGCTATTAAGAGCTTTTTTAACAGCAACTTTGGCCGTATTAATATCTGGATTTTTTCTAGTGACTGCGGATAAAGCATTGTTTATCAGGCCATCGACATTGAGAACGGGCAAGTAGACCGTGGTGTCTGAAGCTTCAAAAAGTTCTTCAGCCTTGTTGTCTGCTTTTTTAGCAGAGCTTTTTTTCTGCTTTTCCTGCGCCCTTGTTTGTTGCTTATGGCCATGTTTTATAGAGACTTTTTCTGTCAGTTCCGGAGCATAGAAATCCAGTTGTTCGATGTTTTCATAAACCGGTAATAAATCATCCAGTAAATAACCTTCTTTAATTTGTAGAATATTGCCATTGGAGTCCTTAACCTCATCAGTTATCCGTGTAAAAGGGATCATTTTTTTAAGAGACTCCGCAAAATCATTGGCTGCCGTCAAAGAGATTTTTGCCTTATCTATATTTTTATTTTCAAGCGCTTTGCTGGCGGCACTTAAATGTCTGAGTAATGCCTGCCCTGAGAAAACAGCAACTTTTTGCATGGCCGGGATATACCAGCCCAGATAATCAGCATTAATGTTCTGAGCCTGTTTTGTCTGACTTGCAGGTGAGGCTGTTACAGGCTTTTGTGCCATGTGTTCCGCTGCAGATGCAGAATAAAAACTTCCACTACTCAACAGGGCTGCCAGGCTGAGGCTTAATAGTTTGCGGTTTGTTATAGACGAATTTTGGCTTGTATTTTTCATTGTTTTATCCTTTTACTAGATTTAATGGTAATAACTGACAATTTGATAAAAGTAGAAATATCGTATGGAGAAATACCTGGTTTCTAACAAGCAAGAATAATGCCATATAATAAGTTGTTGATAATTAAAAGAATATTATTTATCAGGTTGATGTTGGTGACTATTAACCAGTTCTGATGGTGGTTATTAAAAACTATGGTTAATTTGCACCATATAGTGATTATTAATGATACGGGTATATAATCACATGGGACAGGCACGGTCACAATATCTAGCCAATATCTATCATAGTACTGGCAGATAGTACTGGCAGAGATAGGCGCGGGGTTTACTGATGTAAACTGCAATGTCAGTGGGCTTTTAAAGTATAAATACTCTGACCAGGTTAATTATGCTTAATAGTTGTAGTGTTTATTGATGTCCGTCAAGGATTCTATCCAGTAGTTAAGTAAGATTAACGGATAATTCTGGAATTATTACAGGGATATATTATGGCTAGCAGTTGGTTTGACAAGTTTTTAAAGTTACTCGGTATTGAAGAACAACAACCTGATTCATCCAGTAACGCATTTAGTGTCACTGATAAACATGCAATTGTTGAGAATAAGGCTGTCGAAGTGGAGGAGCAAAAAGTTCAGGTTGTGAAACAAGAGAAATCTGTACCCGAAACTATTGCCAGAGAAGAAACTACTGTCGATATTTCATCGGAACCGGTAACTGAATCATTATCGGATGTATATCCGGGTCTGAAAGCCAATTTTATAAAAGTTCTGAGCGAAGCCGGTTTTAACACTAAAACTGCTATTGATAAAGCATCGGATAAAGAACTGCTGGCTTTAAAGGGGATTGGTCAGGCGACATTAAAAATATTACGTGGAAAATAATTACTCACCCAATGTGAATTGATTGAAATTCAAGCTGCTATTTTTTTTAATTAAGTTGTGATCTGCCCTGACAATTAATTTATCTCAAAATATGTCTTTGCCCGGCACCTCTGCTATCCTCGTCCTTAAGGTCGAGAGGATAGCAGAGGTGCTGAGTTTACGGTAGTTTATACACAGCTAATGCACTAACGGCCAAGTTGAAAAAGCAGAAATTAATTTTAGGTAATTTTGTATCATTCTTCGTATTTTTTCGGTGACAGATAATCATTGACAGAATGCAGCCTGCTTTGGTTATAAAAGACTTCAATATCTTCAAATAATAGCTATTTAGTGACCATCCGGAAATTATCTTCCTGGCAATTGTCCGGAACGTAAAAGAAAAAGTGTGATTTTTCTTTTACTCCATTTTCAACGACTTACGGTCGTCAAAAATGAGCGGCACATCCCTGTGCCGCTAGTGTGCATCAATAAATGGATGCACACTATTTAGCTTCATTCCCGGTTTTAAACTTTTATAGTGTACCTTCTCTGTTTTCATGGACAGTCAGCAGTTCTCGATGACTGTCTCAAGCGTACTGACTACCCATACCCCTATTGGTATGCCCGATAAATTTTCTGGCTGGATGAGTATTTTTTTACTCACGGTAGTTCCATCAAATATTGGTTAATACTGAGCAGAACTTTGCTCAAAGCAGGCAAAAAGGTATACTAATCTAAAATTTCTGGCTCGGTGTTTTTTAGAGGCTTGTCTGTACGCCGGGGGTTTTACTGGCCTTAAATACTTTGTCAGTATACATTTGACGGGATAATTGTGAATCTTGATTCTGGATAAACAAGTAAATGAATTCGTTTAAAAAAAGTCCGCTCAGACTACTTCTTTTATTTTTGCTCACCATGCAGGTCTGTCATGGGCAAAACTGGACAGTTAGTGACAACATCGACCAGCAAACCGGCCGGCGTCAATGTATTTTACAATCCCGATCGCTTTCTCTTTTTGATGGCTATGACCGAACTAATATTCAACTGAAGATTTCTCAGGATCGGCTGTTGGTGAAAACTGATTCCAATATTGATGCTACCGGTGATACTTTGAAAATCAATATTGATAATAACAAAAAGCAATTTACCGGGAGTTTGAGTAACAAAACGGATATTGTGTTTGAGCAGAATTTTGAGCAGCTCATCAGCCAGTCTATTGCCGGAAATGAACTGGTAATCTCACTGCAATTCTGGCCGACATGGCCAAATACCAGGGTTTATCAGGCAAGTTTCAGTTTAATCGGTTTTACTAAAGCCCTGAAAGGCTATCATGAATGTCTGGAGAAATCTGTTGAACCGTTATAACAATAATAATAACTAAAGGAGCATAAGATAACATGGGAGTCAGACTTAAGTTTAACCTGGTTTTAATCATGATATTAGCAGTAGGGCTGGTGTTTTCAGGTTTGATGTCATATCAAATATTGCAGAAAAATGCTGAAAATGAAGCGATTCAAAATGCAGAAATTATGATGCAGGCAGCTCAGTCGATTCGTACCTATACCGTAAAACAGATTAAGCCGCTGTTAACCTTGCAGAATAAGCGGCAATTTATACCCCAGACAGTACCGGCTTATGCCGCGACACAAAATTTTCAGGATTTACAAAAATATTATCCTGATTATACCTATAAGGAAGCAGTGCTTAATCCGACTAATCCAACTCACAGAGCGACTGATTGGGAAGCCGATATAGTTCAAAGCTATCGTAACGATGCGACTAAAGTTTCATTGCAGGGGATACGCGATACGATCACTGGAAAACAACTGTTTATTAGTCATCCCATAAAGATTAAAAATGCGGGCTGCCTGAGCTGTCATAGTGTACCGTCTGCTGCTCCAGAGACTATGCTGGCTTTGTATGGGAATGCTAATGGCTTTGGCTGGAAGATGAATGAGGTAATCGGTGCGCAAATTGTTTCTGTGCCGCTGGAGATCCCGTTAAAACGTGCCCGGCAGGCATTTTATACTTTTATGAGTTCACTGCTGGTGATCTTTGTTATGATCACCATTGTTCTTAATTTAATGTTGCATTTTATCATTATAAAACCGATCGTCAGTATGTCACGGCGTGCTCATGATATCAGTATGGGCAAACTGGATATTCCTGAATTTGATGTCACTGGAAAAGATGAAATCAACGATCTGGCCAGTTCGTTTAACCGTATGCGTCGAAGCCTGGATAATGCTATGACTATTTTAAGCTCAAGTAAATGATTGCCTATGCTCCTTTTTATGTCAACGGAGAAAATATTTTATCCCCTGCATATAACGTAAATGAATATTAAAACTCAATGTCTGAAATAAAATACATCAGTAAATTCGAAATTAAGGAAATTCTTGGAGAAGGGGCAATGGGTGTCGTTTATCGTGGCTTTGATAACGACCTGCAACGCTCAGTGGCAATAAAAACCATCCATCCTCACTTATTAAAAGACAGTGGCAGGGATGAATTTTTACAACGTTTTCAGCGTGAAGCCCGCTCCACCAGTCGTTGCATGCACCCTAATATTGTTATCATTTTCGAATTCGGCGTAGCAAAGGAGGTCATGCCCTATATTGTAATGGAGTTCATTGAAGGTGAGGAATTATCCGCTTTTTCAGATCGGGGGATTCGCTTTGAGCTGGATGAAAGTATCGATATTATGCAGAAAATACTGTACGCTTTATCTTCCGCTCATAGTCATCATATTATTCACCGGGATATCAAACCCGGCAACATTTTTATTCTTGAGGATGGTGACGTTAAAATTGCAGATTTTGGTATTGCCAGAATTGATTCATCAGAATTAACTCAGACCGGTATGTTTATTGGTACCCCAAATTATATGTCACCCGAACAATTTACCAGTGCGGTCGTGGATGCACGTTCCGATCTTTTCTCTGCGGCAGTGATCTTTTATGAATTGCTGACGGGTGAACATCCGTTTCCCGGAAATTCAGTAACCTCAATGATGCACAGCATTGTCAATCATCAACCGCTTAATCCTTCAGAACTCAATCCTGAACTACCCCGTGCATTTGATAAAATATTATCCAGGGCTCTGGCAAAAGATCCTGAACACCGATACGCGGATGCTGAAAGTTTTGCTCAGGCAATAAGAGAGGCAAATGGGGTCCTGTCCGCTTCGTACAATGCCGTTGATCAGCAGACACGCCTGTTTCCCGTGTTGCACAGGCAAAAAATTTCACAGCTTAATCACCGGAAAAAAAATCATTGGCCGGCCCATATACTTGATAGAATTATTATTGATCTGACACCCTTTATTGGCCCCATGGCCGGCATCCTGGTGCATAAGCAAGCAAAAAAATATAGTGATATGCATGGTTTATGTAAAAGTCTTTCTGAGAGCATACCGAACCAGGATGAAGCTCAGATGTTTATCAGAAAATCAAAAAAATACTCGTTTCCCCATTTAGGTATTAATGAGC
>JALVAL010000255.1 GCA_027011205.1 Gammaproteobacteria bacterium | reverse complement strand
ACATATATGTATTAATATATGTACAGGTTTGATAAACTTCAGGGTAAAGTATTGATATTAATTTACATCAGTACTGCCTTCTACAATTTTATATAATATTTATTTTTACCCAGCACCTCTACATCACCGCTCTTCAGGGCGGTGATGTAGAGGTGCTAATACTATTTGACCCAAATATCTCTTCTTTCAAGGAGAGATACCGGGTTTACCATCAAAACAGGAAAATAACATGGCTATCGAATCCCAATCTGGCCTGGCAAAACTTGCAACAGACACTATAAGAGTCGATGCAACTTCTGCAGATATAGTTAAAGCAGCTAAAGCTAAAGCAGCAGCCAGGCCCGCTGCAAAAGGCTTTTCCTATCACGCCAAATCCATTTCCTATCACGCTAAAGCCGCTATTGCCATCCATTCTTTTTATTTTTCAATAGCCGGCGGTGTTATCATAGGCGTTGCCGCCTATCACCTTGTGAACAAATACTGGCTGAACAAAGATAAATGCTGTTGAGAAAAATTCATCGAAAATAAGAAGAGCAGCTTCTTTAATGCTGAAATGCTGACCTAATAATTGTCAAAGTTATTACAGGTACATTTGTTCATCACTTTGGTAATATAAATGTTCAATTACCTTTATCCACCCACAAAGCGACCCACTTCAGTGCTCATCGAATCCGCCTCCAGCTTGTTAATTGTGCAATCGTATGCTGAAATTTACGCCTGGTTTCGCGGATCACAAAGGGTACATCAAGCGGCTTATTTATCATAATAAAGTGAGCATCCAGTATTTTTTTAATACCCTCTAATACAGTAATATTTTTTTCACCAACACGATATCCACCTATCCAGTTTTCACGAGGAGTATATTCCGCTAATAGTGTATAAGGCGAACTCATCACTAATATGCCATCCATAGACAGATAGTGATGAATCGAACTTAAAAATTGTTCTGGGTTTTGCAAACGATCCAGTAGGTTGCCTGCAAAAATCAGCTCATAGTTTTGGTGATTTGTTCCCAGATTGCAGGCATCTTCCTGATAAAATGACACCTTGTCTTTTATCTGCTGCAGCTGGTGCTTGCTTAACTGAGCTGTATGTAAAGTGCTTAGTTCACCTTCATCCGTTATATTATAAGACAGACTGCCCTTTTCTTT
This sequence comes from Gammaproteobacteria bacterium, assembly GCA_027011205.1. Lineage (GTDB taxonomy): Bacteria > Pseudomonadota > Gammaproteobacteria > GRL18 > GRL18 > JANELJ01. Next base: position 8,241 of record JALVAL010000255.1, on the reverse strand, counting down.
TAGCTGGTTCGCACACTCAATAAACCGGGCCGACAGGTCGACTCCAATGACCTCATCGAATTCCCGCGCCAGTTCAAAGGAAGTTCTCCCTACCGCACAGCCTAAATCCAGTGCTTTTCTTTTAGGTTCTTTTTCCATTTGCGCAAGACAGAGCCGGGCGCACTTTTCAGGGTAATTTTTTACATCAAAATAGTTGTTTCCATAGTGGAATTCCATATATTGTGCAACCAGTTCATCGGTTTCATAGGGATTTATGTTCATAAATAAATCAGTCCTGTATGTTTTATTTCAATTATGTTCACAGACATAGATCTTTTATCAAAGTACGTAAACCAGAAAATTTATTATTCATCTGGAAGTCCTTCTGTATTGATAATCGCTTACGATTCATCCTGTACTTTGATGTGATAGCCATTGGGTAAACAGATGTCTGCCTTTTTAACCCTGGCGAAATCATCCTGATAAGGCTGGAGACTTAGACAACCCAAAGATAATGCCTGTAATGTTTTATAGGCCCAGACAGGCAGGTCAGGGTGTAAGCGATAAAAAATCCACAGTCCTTCGCGCCTGTCCAGTAAGATATTTTTCTTGCGCAATATGCTGAGGTGACGTGATATCTTGGGCTGTAGTACGTCAATGGCATCCGTCAACTGGCAAACACATAATTCTTCTAGTTGAATCAGTAATACCAATATTCTCAACCGGGTTGGATCAGCAATGGAATGTGTGAAATCATCAGGAACTAGCATATAGTCATCCTTATGCAGCCGTATAATATTGATAATACTGTTTTAGCAGCATTTGTCATTACCTGGACAACAGTCTGCTTTAAACCAGGACAAGATAGTCTTCTTGTCTGGAATACCTCCAGCATGGGCAATTTTTCCGTCAACAATCACCCCGGGTGTAGACATAATTCCATAAGACATAATCTCTGCCATATCATCTACTTTCTCAAGTGATATTTTTATACCATTTTCACTGGTGACTTCTTCTATCAACTTGTGGGTTGTTTGACAATTTTTACAACCCGGACCTAATACCTTTACTTCAATCATAATGACCTCACAAAATACTATTAAAAAACCAGCCAACGAGAATAATAGATAAGGTAACAATGGCTGTAAACAGAGCTAAAGCCTGCCATTTGATAACCTTTCTCAAAATAACCAGTTCTGGAAATGAAATGGCAGCAATACTCATCATAAATGCCAGCGTTGTACCTATGGCGACACCTTTTAGCAGCATGGCTTCTGCCAGTGGAATTACGCCAACGGCATTTGAGTACAGCGGTACGCCCATAATTACCGCCAGGGGAACCGCCAGAAAACTATTGGCATCCCCCAGATTTGATGCCCATTCCTGTGGAAAATATCCATGAAACAGAGCACCTGCGCCAACACCAAGAATTACCCATTTCCAGATACGACCAACAATGGTTTTTACTTCTGTCAGAGCGTACCTATGTCTTGCTTGCAATGAATTATCCTGCTCCAGAGCCTGAGATTCTCCCATCTGGATTTTCCAGACATAATCTTCAACCCAGCGTTCGGGCTTAAACTTCTGAATAATAATACCACCGACAAAAGCGACAACCATGCCTGAAAAAATATACAGTACAGTAATTTCCCAGCCAACGATACCAAAGAGCATGACTACAGCGATCTCATTGATCATTGGACTGGCGATCAGAAAAGAAAATGTGACGCCCAGCGGGATACCCGCTTCAACAAAGCCAATAAACAGAGGGACTGACGAGCAGGAACAGAAAGGTGTCGCTGCACCGAGTAGAATTGCCAGGCTGCGCGCTACCCACTCTGCCCGTCCCTGTACATAATTTCTGACCTTTTCTGCCGAAACAAATGAACGGAACAGCCCCATTAAATAAATCACCAGGATCAGCATAAAAAAAATCTTGGTGATATCCATGATAAAGAAATGGAGGCTTTGTGCAACAGAGGTATCAGCCTGTAAACCGAACAGTTCATAAACTATAAAGTTCGCAAGCCTGTTAAACATCAGACCCGCCTCTGCCATCATTCTGAAAACATTTAATCACTCTGAAACGGCTCAATTGGACAAGATATAGTGGACAACAGTATAGTGGATAACACAGTGACGGCATAGGACTATTGTTAATTAGAGCTCCTTAAAACTCATGCTTAAAGTATATATGTTTATTCGAATATGATAACTTAATAATAACAAATGTCAATAGTGTGTCAATCTCTACTTAAGAATGAAAAAGGACGAGCGAGGATATCATTGCGATCGATTAGCCTGGAAGAATCGTAATGTACTACAAATGACAGACAATAGCTTCCATAGACTCGTAAATAACATCGGCTCCATTATTTTTTTCAGCACGGGACAAAAAAGCCTCGCGAACTTGCTCCTGTTGATTTGTATTTAATTTTGATAAATCATTAACCAGACAGAAGGACATTAAAAGCAGCGTGTCTAACGACATTTCCTGCATAATAGAAATATCAAAAGAAGCATCAATCGTATGAGTGGTGAAAGTAATATTTTCTGCGTGCAGTAGTTGCTTGATATGGTCACTGCACTGGAATTTCTGATTGGGCAATATATCCAGAAACTCATCTTTTATTTCTGCTACCCCCTGTTTGTTGTGCTGAATAACAAGCAATCTCCCATCAGGTGACAGATGTCGAAGCGCATTTTTAATAATGGGCAGAACATCATCAAAAGAATGCAGGAAATGAATCATGGTGATGAGATCGTAACGTTGCCCCATATCGGTTGAAGGTTCAAATTTTTTATATTGCAGAGTCACTCTTGACTGGGTTTGTTCATCCATAGTAGAAAGGTTTTTACGAAAAATTTCAAGATCAGTTTTGCTAAAATCCAGTCCGGTGAAAGACCATTGTGTTTTTTGCTGCTGAATAATTTTTATCAACGCAGTGTCGAACAGTCCTGTACCACAGCCAAGGCTTAGAATTTCAGGCTTTTCTGCCATTAGCAGCTCAGCACTATTATCCGCAATCCAGTTTAGGGCATCTTGTTTGAAAGAGGCGTATTTAAGTCTTAAGTTATAGCCGCATGAATAGATGAATTCGGACAAACTGTAGTCCTTGGCTATATTGCTTGGAGTCTTTTTGTTATTAATCATATAATATTGTCTAGCTCATCAGGTCAAAAATAATTTTAATCGCAAATACGATAGATAAAATGCCAATGGCATATTTGATAGCCTTGTCAGGCAGTATGGAATGAGCGGTTTTATTTCCCAGATAACCGCCCAATAACGCCGCAGCAGTAACCGTGCCAAGAACAGGCCAGGAAATATGCCCAGCAGCAGCATAAGTAACAAAACCGGTAAAGGAGGAAAAAGGAACCGCCAGAGCCGTAATCATACTGATCTTTTTTGCCTGGCATCCCATTAACAGCATGAGTGCTGAAATAATCCCGCCTCCACCTACAGCCAGCAGTCCAGAAACCAGTCCTGCAATGGCTCCGATCACCGATAAATAGACCAGCTTTGGTTGTCGGTCGTGACAGCTTTTTGCATTGGCTTTTTTAGGTATGAGTGCCGAGGTTCCTGCATAGATAAGGAAAATGGCAAACATCCACATAACCACATTTCTTTCAATAAAGGTGGACAGATAAGCACCAACCGGAGCGAATACAAAGGCACCAATAATAATCGGCAGACCCAGTTTCAGATCCAGACGATTGGCGTGGAAATTATCAAAAGTCACTGCACTCAAACTGATGGTATTGGCAAGTAATGCCACTGATTTAGCACTGTTGATGGGCATGCCCAGCCAGACAAATACAGGCATCTGAAAGGCGGCAGCACCCTTGCCAGAAAGTGCAAAAAAATAATTTAGACCTATAGTGACAAAAAATATTGCATATAAGGACAGATCATCCATTACCTTCCAGCCCGTTAATCGCCCTTTCCAGCCTTGATAATCCCTCTTTTAACATGGGTCGAGGACAGGCAATTGTCATTCGGGCAAAACCAGCGCCCTGTCGCCCAAACCAATAGCCGGGATTAATGGCAATACGTGCCTCCTGGGCAATAAATTTCTCCAGCGCTTTGGTTTCAATCCCCAGCTCCCTGAAATCCAGCCAGGCAAGAAAAGTCCCTTCAGTTTTGATCAGTTTTACTTTTGGAATATATTCTTTCAGATAGCTTTCAAGATAGTCCAGATTTGCCTGTAAATAGGTCAGCAGTTCATCTAGCCATTCTCCGCCCTTGCTATAGGCTGCTTCCATAGCGGTTGTGCTAAAGGCATTGTTTTTGTGGAACAGATAACGGCCAGCAAAATCTTTATACTGTGCACGATACTGCTCATTGCCAATAACAATCATGGCATCTGTGACTGAGGCAATATTAAAGGTTTTTGCCGGTGATATACAGCTAAAGGATTGTTGCGCTGCTTCCTCTGAAAGGGAAGCAAAAGGAATAAACTGATGACCCGGATAAACAATATCAGAATGAATTTCATCGGCAATTATCAGTACCTGATGCTTTTTGCATATTTCGGCAACACGCTGTAATTCTTCCCTTGTCCAGACCCGTCCAACCGGATTGTGGGGATTGCATAGGATCAGCATTTTAGTACGTGGATTGGCGGCCTTTTGTTCCAGATCGTCAAAATCCATTTGATAATAATTATCGACCAGCTTAAGGGGATTACGAACCACCTTTCTTTTGTTGTCCATAATCGTCAGACGGAATTCAAAAAACACGGGAGGTTGAACAATAATACCGTCGCCTTTTTCAGTGTGCAGGTTGATAAGAATACTTATGGCATTCAACACATTATTACTGAAACAAAGGTCGGTGGGCCTGATTTGCCATTGATGTCGGTGAGCAAACCAGCGAATAACCGCATCAGTCAGGCTGTCACGTCTGTATTCATAGCCAAATATGCCATTTTCAGCACGCTTTACCAGATGGTCACAGACCACAGGAGGCGCCTTAAACTCCATATCCGCGACCCAGAAAGGTAACAGCTCATCACTACCAAAATGTTCCAGCCAATCGTCCTTATTCCACTTTTCGGCGGCCGATAGGCTTCTATCCTGAAGTTTATTGAAATCTGTCATATGGTTTTACTCAAGAGCAAAATAAAGTAGTAATATATACCTTTATCCATATATTGTCGATATTTGATATTCCTGGAAGAGCAATTTAATAATATTGTTAATTCTGAAAATACGGTTATTTTTAATGTGTTCAGCAACAGCTTAGATAAACAATAGTTTATTCCCTGGCAGCACAATAATCATTAGTGGCACGGCAATCAACAGAAGTTCTCAGCCTGAGTTTGGCCCGCAGATAGCGTGATGAAGCGTCTACCAATACATTTAGCGATGCGGTAATAAAAATCAGAATCATCGCTTTGTCAAAATGTAATTCCTGTATTGAGCTATCAATATAAAAGCCTAATGTGGCAATACCCAGAATCCCCAGTATGGCTGATTCACGCATGATAATTTCCCAGCGATAGAACAGAAATGCCAGAAACTGCCCATATAAGCGTGGCAATAGTTCATAAAAATAGCGATTCAGCCCCCTGCTGGCATCCACTCTTAACTGAACTTCCGTGCTATAGCGACCAATCAAATGACCAATAATGGCTCCGTTATGCAACGCCAGAGCAACGATAGCAGGAAGCATGGAAGGCCCCCATAACTGAAGCAGGATATAAGCCAGTATATATTCCGGCGTTGTGCGCAGGACCACTAATAGTATATGCCCGAAAGTACGCCCGACAGGTTTAAAAAAGTGTGTTGATATAAGCGGGAAGAATAACAACGAAAGAATGCCGGATGCAACCAGTGCTACCTGCGTTAAAACCACAGTATTGGCAATACCCGGTAATGCCTGATTAACAAGCAAATCGCTTAGCCAGTGCCATGATTCGGATAGACTATCACCACGTATTATTGGTGCGGGAATAATATCCTCGGTAAAAAAACGCCGGACGTTATCAAAGGATATGGTACTGTCATTGGCGACAATAAAAGGTGCAGCGATAATATAAACAGGCAGTAATGCGGGCCGAACCCAGTAGCGAATGGTGGCAATTAACAGATAAAACAGCAACAGCAGTGCCCAGACGACGGAATAATGACCTTCCATAAAAGCAGAGCTAAGTGTATACCCCAGTGTCGGCAGACCAACAAAACCAAGTATGGCACTGGATCGTAGACCGCATTCCAGTCGATAGGAGGTGTAGGTTTTAAAATGCTCCCACAGGTCAGGCAGGCGGGCATAAAAAAAGATGGAAATCACCGAGGCTTTGCGGCTAATCGCCTGCAGGGCGGATTTATCGCCCTCTTCCAGAATTTCGGCATATACTTTGGCAAAGGTGGCGGCATAAGGCAGTCCGATAGCCAACAAGCCTGTCAAAGGATGTAAACCAAAGATTTGTAAAAAGATCAGTGCCCAGAACAGCTCATGGATGGCACGAATAAAGGCGCAACTAATCTGTATCCAGCGCCAGTGGAAAACCTGTGCCAACAGAAAACCGATAAAACTGCCGCCGGCGACACCTAAAATAGCAAATGCCAGAGTTTGCAGAAAGGCTTCACCAATTTCTGGAAGATTAGACCAGTCAGGTGTCAGCAGGCCCAGAAAAAGTCTTTTTAATTCCTGCCAGGGTTCCAGGCTGATTACTTCAACATCGGAAAAAAACAGGCACACAACGCCCAGAAGGACAAACAGCCAACTGACTTTCCATGCGGGTGAGTGTTTGTAAACGCTATCCATCGGAATCCTCAACGAATGAATTTTTCGCCGCTATCGCCTGGCAAACATTGCTATTTGAAAAGGAGCTGCAAAGGGATGGTGGTGACAGATTCATGTTTGAAAAGAGTAAATCAATACAAGCTCAGGAGGTCTTTTTCCGTCACGGCCTCGGCGGGGCTATCAAGGACAATCCTGCCCTTTTCCAGACCAATAATACGATCGCAAAATGCCAGTGCCAACTGGATATCATGCAGTGCCAGCACAATGGTTGAGAAGCCATTTAACATTTGATTTAACACGACTCTGGATTGTTGTTCATCAACGGATGACACCGGTTCATCGGCCAGTAAAAGATGCCCCTTCTGAAACAGACTCCGGGCCACGGCAACCCGCTGCTTTTGTCCTCCGGACAGGCGCCCGACAGGACGAAAAAGGTAGTCTTCAAGCTGCAGGCCAGCCAGGATGGCACGCACTACTTCAACCTGCTCAGCTTTGGGGCGGATCAGGTTGACAAGATTATAGAAGGTTGAGTGTTGATCCAGACACCCCATATAAACATTGTGAAAGACAGAAAGATTATTGACCAGTCCGTAATCCTGTGGCACCAGTGCAGTATTCACAGGATAACGCTCATAAATAAGCTTGATTAGCGTTGATTTGCCCGAGCCACTCTGCCCGACAAGTGCCAGTTTTTCACCTTCACATACCTGTAAATCAATATCATGGAGCGTTTCCACTCCCTGATAGCTGGCGGTTTCGGACTGCAGTTGTATCAATCAATTAATCCTATATTTTTTGCTGTGTCCAGAATGGGTTGATAATCCGAATTTTTGGCTTCAATAAAACCGGAACGAGGAAAGCGTCCCAGCAGATCAGGATCTTTCAAGCCCAGCAAAGCCGCTTTAACCTTATTGGTAAAGCCTTTCCCCCACTCTTTGTCAACATCCCCACGAATTGTCCATTGATAATCCTGAAAGGCAGGGGTTTGCCAGATAACGGAGACTTTATTGGTATCTATCTTGCCTGCTTTCAGTTCTTTTTCCCAGACCTGGTAGTTCACTGCGCCGACTTCATAGGCTCCACTCTGTACCAGTGCAATAGTTTTGGAATGATTACCACTAAACCCTACCCGTTTGAAAATTTTGCCTACCTTTTCATGCATATTTTTTTCGATATAGTACTGTGGCATTAACCGACCGGAAGTTGAACCTTTAGAGCCAAAGGTAAATGTTTTACCAGCAATTCCTTTGGGAAACTGATCACTGGCTTTAAGTCCGGTACTGTGATTGGCAATGATGTAAGTACGAAATTTTGTATCTTCAATACCTTGTGCAATAGCCTGTGAGCCAGGAACCTTGAGCCGGGCCTGTACACCGGACAAACCGCCAAACCAGGCGAGCTGGATCTGATTATTACGAAAAGCAGTAATAACCGCCGCATAAGATTTTACCGGAACATATTTTACCGGAACATCCAGTTTCTGTTCCAGATATTTTGCTATATCATCAACG
>JALVAL010000254.1 GCA_027011205.1 Gammaproteobacteria bacterium | reverse complement strand
GATTTATTCGTTATTATTCTCATATTTTCTTCTCTTTTAATACCTGCAGTGGAGCATAAAGCTCCCCTGTACAAGTCTACAGTTATACAACATTACAGAATAAATTATTCTTCAGGAATTTTACCACCCAGATCCGGTGCACTCTCATGTATCCAGGAAACGGCTGCATCATAATCATTAATAATGGATTTTCCTTTATACAGGTAATCTTCATCATCCGGTTCCACCAGAAACGGAACACCACTTTCGTTGACTTCATGACAGGATGCACATTTCAGTGGTCCATGTGAACCATCTGGATTATACATGGCGGCCTGTTTATATGCCGTACTATCAGTACCCGGATCAACTGGATAAAGCCCATGGATAGACTGATGACATCCCTGACAGGTCATTCCTGCATGTCCTTTGGAATAACGCATAAGACTGTATTTGCCTGGCTGGTTAATGGGGAATGCCACACCACCCTGTCCTTCAACAAATGGTGCTGCATGACAGTTTGCACAATGTGGTTCACCTGCTGACAGCCAGTATTCCTTACCATGAGTTGCGGCACTATAAGGTACTGCTGCTGAGCCTGTTGCTCCTTTTGGCAATTTAGACTTAGCTATTTTAGCCATAGGATTTGCAGACAATATACTAACGTTAATATCGCCATCTGTATCTTTGTGAACTAAAGGTCTATTACCTTTTAGTGCAATTACAGCAATATCCGGTGTCATGTGATCGGACTTCCAGAAATCCAGTGCATGAGACTTCGCAATATCCGCTTCACCCTTGCTGTTAAGTACTATTTTCGGATCCAGGTAGGTATCTGCAAGTTGCTTGATATCTTTCATACCCAATGCTTTGGCAATCTCTTCCAGAGATTTATTACGCAGCGTTGTTCCTTCCTGTTTAAAGGCATGGGTCAAATTGTCCCGTTGATAAAGTTCTCGGCTAATCTGACTATGACAGTTGGTACACCACAGCCCATTACCTCCACCATCATTTCCGATTTTGGTCACATTTTTCTGTAACCATTCACCAATTGCATTTAGATGTTCTGGTGTTTCGACACCATCTTTATCTTTTTTCCGGTTAGTATGGACATCACGACCGGCAAAACAACCTTTAGCATCACGATTATCACCTTTAGCAAAGGCATTTTTACCGTCATTAGTGATCAGGATACCATCCAGTCCACCATCCTGACGATGGGAGGGATGACAGGCCTGACAGGCTCCAGTACGACCATGAGAATCTGGTAGTGGGGCTTTTTTTAGATGGACAAAATGCAAGGCTTCAGTCAGTGCTTTAATGGGATGTTCTTTACCATCCTTGCCTTTATGATTTTTTGATTGCAGCACACCGATAACATTATCCGCATGACATTTCTGACACAGAACCGGATCACGTCCCAGACGATTACTTACTTCACGTCCAGAAGGTTTATAGTTTTTCAGGAAATCTGTACCATTTTTATCATCATGAATTTCCAGAACAGATACCGAGGTGGCTTTTAAATCGGCTATCCAGTCGGAAGCACCCAGTCCTTTCCAGAAAGCACCTTCCTGTTTGTATAACTTGTATTTTTTCCCATTGGCAGCACTATTCGCATGACACTTGGAACAGGCTGGCACATCAATCGGATTAGTTCCCACAAAGCGGACCGGCTCGCCATTATGGCTGTCCAGTACTGGCTTGCCTGATTTTTCATCAACCAGAGCAACCCAGTTTTCCTGGAATGGACGAATATCGCTTTCCACCAGAGTCAGAGGGCTTTTGGCCATTGTTGTATCATTAAATGGCGTCAGCGGCAAACCCAGTGCATCCCAGATGCCGGGATTAGTCAACACAATCGGCACATTATCCAGTACCGGTGACTTGGTATAAACAATGGTTCCTTTTTCACCCGTATAATGTAGGTGTCCACCACTTATAGGGCTGGGTACTGCTGCACCGGCAGGGCCGTTATCCATAGGTACCGGGATCTGCAAACCAACGAATTTTTTATCAGAGTCCTTACTGTCTCCAGTAGGATTGGTTCCTTTTAAATCTTTATAAACATAAAGATGAGTCCAGTAGGCATTAGCAACATTTTCATTTTTACCGTATTTACTATCACCGTTAACATCATAAGGAACAGTCCAGTAAGACAGTTTTGAACCTTCAGAATAAGTATTATTAACAAAACCGTAGGACAGCTTCATACGCTTTTTACCATCTACAACGACATCATGTTCATCTTCGTCCGCTTCCAGCAGTTCTGGATATTTTTTCTTACCGGTTGCTGTTTTAATGACTTGTGACTGGACAGAATTATAGGGTGGTAAAACACAGCAATAGGTAAAATCAAAACCGGTACAGTGCATACCCAGTTCATAATTTACTGTTATGTTATAGTCATTTTTTGGTTTATTTTTTAATAGATGATCAATAGTCGATATTGCTGACTCATTTGAGGAACTTTGGGTGTTTGAAGACAAACACCCAAAAGAAATAAGGGTAAGTACAGAAATAGCAGTGCTTAACGTAAGCTTTATCATGAAACAACCTCCTTAAAAATCACTTTTTAAATGACAATACAAAGTTATTTCATCAATAACAAATCACCCCTGGCTGAAGGTTAGCCCTAAAACTAATGTTTCTTTATCTTCATTTGAAAAATGATATCTGTATCCTTCAAATGTATACAAAGACATCAAATAAAGATAT
>JALVAL010000253.1 GCA_027011205.1 Gammaproteobacteria bacterium | reverse complement strand
GTATCGTCCCACTAAAATCAGACTATCTATGTGTTTTTAAATAATATTCCCGGGACCCATCAGGGATTCCCCCTAGTCTCACAGTAAACAACCCAATTATCCTTCATTGATAAAGTTAATAAAATACTTACAGCAGTAACGAAATAACTGCGCTAACAGACTCAGCATTAATTATTGTGATAATTAATATAAGTCAAAGAAGGTAAAGGATTTCTGTCAATGGACTGGCTTTCAGGGATGTTCTATTTAATAGTAGCTCATGGACAGTTAATAGTAGTTCAGGGACAGAACTTAAAGGATTAAGCAGTAAACCCGGCACCTCGCCTTAAAAGACTAGGTGCCGGGTAAAATGGGACGTATTGACCGGGATAAATATCCTGAATCAATATGTTTTTTTTCCCAGTCTTTTTTTAAACGGGAAAAAATACCAATAATTTATGGGGGAATATGATGAACAAACGATGGAATAGTAGAAAACCAGTGGATATTAATCTGGTTATTAACTACCCGGCAATTGGTTTACTCAGGGGCAAAGCAACCAATATCAGTCATGATGGTATGTTTATTGAAACAGTGGCTGCATCACTGTCTCATTATTCAGATATAGAAATAACCCTCAAAATACCGGCGATATCTGATACTCCAATACAGATCCCGGCCATTATTATTCACAATAGCGGTAAAGGCTTCGGAGTTATGTTCAGAAACAGTGCTGCTGAAAAGAAAAACTCTTCCAATGAGGGTATGAATCTTATTCAACAATTATTAAATCAACAACAGAGTCAACAGAAATGGGCCAGCTGACCCGTTGTAAATTCTCTGGCAATTATTTGTTCCTCGATCTACTATTCTTTTTTCTCATGGATCACCCTTAACCGGGTGCCATGTTCCAGAGACAGCAGTATTTCCTGTGCTGGAATGTTCAGAGGAAAATAAGTACCGGATATTTTAGCAGCATTTAAACTGCTCCCATCCAGCAGTGAACCGCGTAAATCAACTCCCCTTAAATCAGCCTGACGAAAATAAGCACCTCGAAAATCCAGCCCGGCAGCATCCAGTCCCCGTAAATCAAGCGAACGAAAATCACAGGCTTTTAAATTACAATAATCACCGGATAGTTTTCTGGTATTAAACTCTTCAATCTTTCCTTCTCTAAGCAATTGATACATTGGATCATTTGAAATTAATGGACCTTTTGTCATAGCTTTATCTCACTGTAAATATAACGGATTTAGTAGTCATTTATTCAGAGCCCCTACTCTGTCAAGTATAGTATTATTAATTAGAAAGTCTTTCTACCCGCAGCAGTTTATTATTGTTATCATACAACAATCTGAAACTCCCCCTGACACCCGACTGATCCACAAACTTCAATAATGCCCCCACAGGGATCTGTACTGATTTACCCTCTGCAGTGATAATAACAATAGTATCCACTGCCCCCTGATAATACTGTAGAAATTGTGATGCACTGATAGCAATTCTAAAGCGAACTTCATTCATTTTGATATAATCACGGAAAAAATTAAAAATAATTTCATTTTTTAATTGTATTTTAAGCTTTTTTGACTAAAGTACAGCATAACTATTCAATGAATATTTATCTAACCTAGAAATTAGGGAACAATCATCTTAAACATGGAGCTACACAATGAAAATGCAGGACATTCGCAAAATAGCCAAACAAAAAGGCATTCCTTCCAGTAAATACAACAAAATAACACTGGTCAAAAAAATCCAGACAAGCGAAGGAAATTTCGATTGTTTTGCCAGCGCAACTAATAATTATTGTGATCAATCCAGCTGTATCTGGGCTGATGACTGTTTTAAACTGGCAAAAAAATCAGCCAGTCTTAAACACTGACTCATTCACTTAGGGGCTGTGAATTTCCAGCCATTTTTTTTCCAGCCGCTTAACCGATACCGGCTGGAAAGTTTTTAATTCCTGAGCAAAAAGAGAAATTCTCAGCTCCTCTATTAACCAGCGATATTCTATCAGTTCCGGGGCTGGAAAATAATTAGGTTCAGGCGTATTATTAATATTTTTCTGCTGTTTATTCAGAGTTTGATAGCTTTCCCATAATGGTGTAATTTGCAGCTGATTTAAGGCATCCCGGCGATAATCATTACTGGCCTTCTCAATACGTATACTCATGCCCTTAAAATACCGCGGCAGTCGTTTCAGCCATGGTAGCGGCGTTTGAGAAACAAAGCCCTTATAAATTAAATGACTCTGCTGGCTTTTAATATCAGCCATGGTATTAAGCAGATTAAAAGGAATATTGCCTTTAAGCTGACTGGACACATCCCGTGCCGCCTGTAAAGCATTGATTACAGACTGCATAAGCTCTTCTACCCGTTCATCCAGCAGTGCCTGCACCTGCTTAAGCAGCTGTTCAAATTGTACTAAAGTACGTATTTGTCCGGGTGACTGCAAGTGCTCCACACTCCCCTGCATCATAACCTGCTCGACAGCATTCACCAGCACAGCATTGCTGATATCCTGTTTAAAATCCTGGCATGAGCCATAAGCACTGAAAAATAAACAGGCTTTGTCAATACCCGGTAATTTTTTCTGAATCTGTTTAAGCGGCTGTTTTAAAGCCAGCTGCAATAAACGGTATATCCCCTGAGCATGATTATCCGCTGCGCTTTGCTGCTGATCAAACAATTTAATAGCAACACTATCCCCACAGTCCTGAAGTGCCGGGTAAAGCGTCATCAGCATACCATGCCGTTCATGCTCTATTTGCTCAACCAGGGTATCAAAATCCCAGCACCGTATATTCTGACGCTCAATAGAATCCTCTAACTCTGTTTCTATCTGTTCCAGTGCCTGCTTTGCCCAGCTTTGTTTCAGGCTATGCAGATTGCGACTGTGCTGTAATTCGTGCCCGTTTTTATCTAGCAGTTTAAAATTCATTTTCAGATGTTCTGGAAGTTTATCATCAAAAGCTGAACCTTGCTGTTCTCCCAGTTCATATTCAAGCTGATTGGCCAGAGTATAAGTCAAACGGGATTTTAAAAATATCAGTAATTGCTCAGGCAACCGGCCATTACCATAAGCAACCGTTTCAAGAAATGCGGTAACCGTATCCGGCACCGGCACAAACTGCTTACGGATCACTTTTGGCAAGGCACGGATAAGCAGGGTAATCTTCTCACGGATCAGTCCCGGAACCAGCCAGTCAAAAACCTGCTCCTCCAGCTGATTAATTACAGCCAGAGGAAAAATGACCGTAACTCCGTCCAGCGCATGTCCGGGGAGAAAATGGTATTCCAGCGGCAATTGCAGATCGCCGCTTTGTATATAAGGCGGGTATAATTCATCAGAGATATGCTCAGAATCTTTTTTTAATAAATCCGACTGCTGTAAAAACAGATAATCGGGCTGCTGCTTTTCAACTCGCTTACGCCATTGTTCAAATGCTGAACGAGAATAAATATAAGTCGTTTTATGATCTGACTGCTGGTCCAGATCATGTTCAATACGCTGCTGATAAAATTCAAATATAGCTAAATCATCCACCAGTAAATCCTGCCGGCGTGATTTATGTTCCAGGTGTTCCAGCTCACTGATTAAAGCCAGATTATGGGCAATAAATGAGGGTGTTTTACGATTATGATCTTTGTACTCCCCTGTCACCAGGGCATCTCGAATAAAAATTTCCTGTGCCATCTGTGGATCTATCGGGCCATAATTGACTTTCTTTTTAGGATTAATGGTTAAGCCGTACAGACTGACACGACTCCATGCCGATACCTGTCCGGTTTTAGCTTCCCAGAAAGGATCAAAATAGTGGTGTTTGATCAGGTGTTGAGCCTGATGTTCCAGCCAGCCGGGTTCAATAGCCGCCGCAATTCGGGCATAAATCCCGGAGGTTTCCACAATTTCCGCAGCCATCAGCCATTTGGGTTTGCGCTTATAGAGTTGTGAGCCGGGGAAAATATTAAAACGCATATTGCGCGCCCCCAGATAGCTGTTTTTATCTTCCTTAAATCCAATATTAGCCAGAAATCCGCTTAATAGTGACTGATGAATCGCCGCATAATCCAGTTGGGCGGCATCATCAGAAAACAGTTCATTATCCTTACTATCAGGCAGCCGATTAAAACGAAATTTTAACTCCCGGGTTTGAGTATAAAGCTGCTGATACAATTCTCGCCATTCCCGCATACGCATAAAGGACAAAAAATGACTTCGGCAGTATTTACGCAACTTGTTCTGTGATAGATGCCGACGTTGATATTCATAAAGAAACCACAAATTCAGATAACTAATAAAATCAGACTGCCGGTAAGCATAGAGCGCATGCTGCTGATCCGCAGCCTGTTGTTTTTCCACCGGACGTTCTCTGGGATCCTGACAACTTAGAGCCGAAGCAATAATCAGCACTTCGGATAAGACCCCGTTTTTCTCCGCTGCAATAATGACCCGCCCGATTCTGGGGTCAACGGATAAACGAGACAGGGAACGGCCAATGGCTGTTAATTTACGCTGTGGCGAAATAGCCCCTAATTGTTCCAGTAATAAAAAGCCATCATTAATCTGTTTAGACGAGGGATTTTCCAGAAAAGGAAATTCTTTAATATCACCCAGCTTCAAGGACAGCATCTGTAAAATAACCTGAGCCAGATTGGTTCTTAACAACTCCGGCTCAGTAAATCCGGGCCGCTGCTGGTGATCTTCTTCACTGTATAAGCGAATAGCCACCCCGTCGCTGATCCGGCCACAGCGTCCGCTGCGCTGCCGGGCTGATGCCTGAGATATTTTTTCTATCGGCAGGCGCTGAATTTTATGCCGCACACTATAACGACTGATACGGGCATAACCGGTATCAATTACATAACGAATACCGGGTACGGTCAGTGATGTTTCTGCAACATTAGTGGCCAGAATAATACGTTGTCCACTATGTGGAGCAAATATCCGACTCTGCTCTGGCGGTGATAAGCGGGCATACAGGGGCAGGATTTCCACTCGTTGAGTATGATGAAATACCGGATGTTTACGTAATGCTTCTGCTGTTTCCCGGATCTCTTTTTCACCGGACAAAAACACCAGAACATCACCATCACGTTGCTGGCTTAATTCTTCTACCGACAACACAATAGCCTCTATCATATCCTGCTCATCCTCCAGAGGACGATAACGGATTTCCACCGGAAAGGTGCGCCCGGAGACTTCAATCACCGGTGCATTATTAAAAAATTTAGAAAACCGCTCAGTATCAATAGTGGCAGAGGTAATAATGACCTTCAGATCGGGTCTTCGAGGCAGAATACGCCGGATATAGCCCAATAGAAAATCAATGTTCAGACTGCGCTCATGGGCTTCGTCAATAATAATAGTGTCGTATTGGTTTAAAAAGCGATCAGTCTGCGTTTCCGCCAGCAAAATACCATCCGTCATTAACTTAACCAGAGTACCCGGATTGCTGCGATCACTGAAACGAACTTTAAAACCCACTTTATCACCCAGAGGGGTCTGTAATTCCTCTGCAATTCTTGCGGCAACACTTCGGGCTGCCAGGCGCCGAGGCTGGGTATGTGCTATCTGCCCGAATATACCCCGTCCCGCCGTTAAAGCAATTTTAGGTAATTGAGTGGTTTTACCTGAGCCGGTTTCACCAGCCACGACAATAACCTGATGCTGTTCAATTAATTCTCTGATCAGGTCACTTTTACTGCTCACCGGCAATTGTTCCGGAAACTTCACCTCAGGCAGGGACTGTTGTCTCTGTTGTACCCGTTTTATTGACTGTTTAAGTCGTTTTTCACAACGTTCAAACTGTTCAAGCAGCTGATTCTCCAGCATATTATTTTTTTTATGCCCACCTCCGTGCTCATTACGAGGCAGTTTTTTCAGTAACCGAAATAATTGATCCAGCTGTTTTTTAATGGGATAACGATCATAAGCATAGCATTGCCAGAGCAGCTCCGTCAGACGAGTATAGTTCTGACGATAAGAATGGTAGCTACTGACATATTTCATAAAAAAATAAGGCTCTAATAACGATTCAGGGATACAAAGCAGGAATTGATTGTCAAATAAAATTGAATTATACCCGAACTGGTTCAAAAAATTATGACTTCTTTCTAGGCATTTAAAAGCTTTCTGCTAGAATTATTAGAGTCTGAGTAACCAATAATTGTGCCAACAGGCCTGTTATTTTCTTTATGGCCCAGATCTGTAAACCCAGCACCTTGCCTTAAAAGACGAGGTTTTCAGGAAATAGTTCTCACCGCTACTATCCCTGACCTTAAGGACGAGGCCTTACGAGGTGCTGGGTAAAGCATTTATATTAGTAAATCCGGAGTAATGAATGGCTGCAGCGCCTAATCTTGATGTCAATTTAATAAAGAAATTCTATCCCCTGGATTCTTTAAGTCTTGATAAAGTTAAAGAAGTAATTGAAAAGTCGGCAGTGCAGAAGATTCCTGCCGGTCGGGTACTTTTTAAACGGGGAGATAAGGACAAATGGACAGTTTATCTGCTGAAAGGGAAAATTGAACTCAAACATACTGATGGCAAACGTCAGATCATCGAAGCCGGCAGCGATGAAGCAATAAAACCTGTTGCAGATAAAATTCCGCGCCCGGCATCAGCCAAAGCTAAAACCGATATTAGTATCCTGATTATTGATAAGGATCTACTGGACATTCTGATGAACTGGAATGCCCCTTCCAGTATTGAAGTCACGGAGCTGGATGATGACGAAGACTGGATGACCCGTTTTCTGCAATCCAATGCCTTTCTGCAATTACCAGCCTCCAATATTCAGGCACTAATGATGCGCCTGCAGGAGACCCCTCTGGCTCAGGGGGCAACGGTTATCAAAGAAAATGATGCCAATGATGACAAATTTTATATTATTCAGCAAGGCCGTTGTATTGTTACCAAAACCAGCCCGACTACGGGTGAACAGGTTACCCTGGCCGAACTGAGACTGGGTGATGGTTTTGGTGAAGAAGCTCTGATCACCGGCGGTATTCGCGGTGCCAGCGTTACCATGAAAACCGATGGCGTTATTCTATCTCTGGACAAAAGAGATTTTATTGATCTACTGGTATCCCCTTTAATTAATCGCGTCAGTCTAAGGGATGTGGAATCTTATAAAGAGGATGAGCATCAACTGATAGATGTCCGAAATGAGGATGAATATGCCGCTAACGGTCTAAAAAACTGCCTCAATATTCCAATCAACCTGATCCGTACTCAATTAGGCAAATTGTCCCCGGAACAACATTATATTACCTGCTCAGGACATGAAAACCGCAGCAGTGCCGCTGCCTTCCTGTTTATTCAGCAGGGCTATAACTGCTCAATTATAGAAAACGGTATCGGTCAGGCCGATATAGTCGAACAGCCTCGTGCAGACATACTCACAAGCAATACTGAAACCGTTAAGGAAACAGCTGAAGCAACGGCAATCAGTAAATCTGAACAATTTCCACCCAAAACCATCACAACGACTGAATCTAAATCTCAGCCTGAAACTACAGCAGAACGCAAACAGGAAAATATCACTTCACCGGAAATTGAGGCGGCCCGAAAAATAGCCGAAGATCAATCCAGACAACTTTCTCAGGCCGAACAGGCTCGAAAAGAAGCGGAATTAATGGCCACTGAACTGCGCAATGAAGCCCAGCTGGCACTTAAAAAAGCGGAAGAAGAAACCCGTCGGGCACAACAGGCCGAACTGGCACTTAAAACCGCCCAGTTAAAAGCAGTCCAGCTTGAGTCCCAACACCAGGAACAGGGGCAGACTTCGGCTGAACTGGAAAAAATCAAGCAACAGGTGGAGGAAGAAACCAAACTTAAAGCCGCAGCAGAAGCGGCCCGTCTGAAAGCCGAAGAAAACGCTGAAAAGTTACGTCTGGAAGCAGAAACTGCTCGTCAACAGGCAGAACAAGAAGCACAACGTGCAGCTGCAGCAGAAGCAGCCCGTAAAGAAGCTACTGAACAGGCAAAAATGCTGCACAAGGAAGTGCTGGAAAACAAATCCAGAGAAATAAATGAAGCACTGGAAAAAGCAAAAGCCGAGGCAGAACGGGCAGAGAGTGCCGAACAGGAAGCCCGACGTCTGCGCGAAGAATCAGAGCAGGCTCGCAAAAAAGCTGACCAGGAAGCGCTTCGTGCTGAACAGGCTGAAAATGCACGAATTGCTGCAGAAGAGGCCATTCGTCAGGCCAGCCAGGAACAGATAAGTGAAAAACAGGCTGCTCTGGAAGCTGCCCAGAAACAGTCTCAGGAAGAAGCTCAACGTGCAGAGGAGGCTGTTGAAGAAGCTCG
This sequence comes from Gammaproteobacteria bacterium, assembly GCA_027011205.1. Taxonomy (GTDB): domain Bacteria; phylum Pseudomonadota; class Gammaproteobacteria; order GRL18; family GRL18; genus JANELJ01. The sequence goes on along the minus strand of JALVAL010000253.1, from coordinate 907 downwards.
ACGTCTGCGTGAAGAAGCAGAACAGGCCCTTGCAGATTCCGAATCTCAGGCCAAACTTTCCTCCAGAGCCGAAGAAGAACTCATTCGGGCCAAAGAAGAAATTGAACGTCTGAGAAAAGATGCTGATGCCCATCAGCAGGCAGAAATCCATGAGGCCCGCATTAAAGCCCAGGAGGAAAAAGAGCGGGCAGAAAAAATTGATGTCGACAGAAAATCCGCACTTGAAGAAGTAAAGCGTCTAAAGCGGGAAATGGAAGAAACCAGGGAGGAAATGGCCAGAGAACTGGAAAAACAACAGCAGGAACAGGTTAAATTACAGGAACAGCAACTGGGCCATCTGCAAACTAATGCAGAAGATGAAATTCACCACCTGAAAGAAGAAATGGAAGTCGCTCAAGCCTCACTGGCAGAAGAGTTTTCTCGTCTTAGCCTGGAACAGGAACTGGCATTACAGGAAAAAATCAATAAAGCTCAGGAAGAAGCTGACTTACGTGAACAGGAACGCCTGAATGTTGAACAGGCTCGTCTGGAAGCCCAGCAGGAAATCCAGCGCTTAAGCGAACAGATGAAAGAAGAAAAACACGCTCGCGAAGAACAGGAACGCCTGCGTTCTGCAGAACTGGCTGAAGCGGAAAAACGTATTGAAAGTGCCAATCAGCGGGCTCAGGATGCAGAACGGGCACGCAAGGAATTTGAGGCTGAACTGGAACAGGTACGTGCAGAAACAGAACAGGCCCGGGCCGAAATGGAACAGATGCGCCAGGATATGGCCAGAGAAATTAAGGCTGAACGCAAGGAACTGGATGCGCAGCTGGCACATCAACGTCAGCAAATGGAAAACGAAAAAATACTGCTGGCTGAAGAAGCTCAGAAACTGGAACAGGAAGCTTTGAAATATCAGCAGGAA
>JALVAL010000252.1 GCA_027011205.1 Gammaproteobacteria bacterium | reverse complement strand
ATTATCGTCTTTAAAGAAGAGGTGGAAGCATCCAAACAACAGGCATTGAGCGAAGCGGAGAATTTACGCCAGCAAAAAGCACAACTGGAAAAACAGGCTCATCAGGAAACGCAGGAACTCAAGGAGCAACTGGAGCAAACTCGGCTGGAAGCCCAGAAAAAATCAGAACAGCTGAAAAAAGAAAAAGAGGCTATGGAGCACCAGGTACTCAAAGAAGCACAGGAACTTAAGGAACAACTGGATGCAGCGAAAGAAGACGCTCAGAAAGAGGCCGAACACCTGAAACAGCAAAAAGAGGAAATGGAACAACAGGCCCATCAGGAAGCCCAGGAACTCAAGGAGCAACTGGAACAAATTGAGCAGGCAAAGCAGGAAGCCATGCAGGATGCTGAACGCCTGAAACAGCAAAAAGAGGAAATGGAACGGCAGGCTCAACAGGAAGCTCAGGAACTGAAAGAGCAACTGGAGCAGATTGAAATTAATAAAAAATTACAGGAACAGTCCATTGCCCTGCAGCGTGAGGAACTGAGCCGACTGCAGGAAGAAGCCTCTGAGGCACGTTCATTACTGGAAGCTGAATCCCAGCGCAATCGTGAAATGGAACGTCAGAATGCCCTGTTAAGAGCCAAAGAAGAAGCGCGTAAACAGGCCATTGAGGAAGCTAAACGCCGGCGTGAAGATATTATGGCCAAAGCTCAAAATGCAGCGGTACCACCAGTGCTGCATCCGGTTGAAGATCAACCACAGGTAGTGAATGGCTCTCATGGTGCCGATAATGATGCTATTCATGATGAACTTAAAGCCGCATATGATTCGATAAAAAAAGAACATGATGACAAGTAAAATAATACTGACCCTGTCCGGGCTGATTTTTAATACGCATTTTTAATGTCCGATGCTGCAAGCTATTTTATTCCGGCCAGGGAGACTGAAATAACGACAGAAATTAAACGCAGTCGTTTTATTGCTCAGATAGCCCATTGTCCGGGTCCAGAACAGGCTAAGGTCATTATTGAACAGGCTCAAAAAAAATACCCTGATGCCCGGCATCATTGCTGGGCCTATATCGCCTGTCCGCCTCGTTCTGCAACAGCTGTGCGTTGTTTCGATGCCGGAGAACCCTCAGGTACTGCAGGCAAACCGATCTTAAATGTTTTACAGCATAGTCATTACGGGGAAATTATCTGTGTTGTCAGCCGCTATTTCGGGGGTATAAAACTGGGTGCCGGCGGGCTGATTCGAGCGTACAGCAATAGCACTCAGATAGCTATTGAACAATTAAAGGTTAAGGAAATTGTAAAATTAACCTCACTACAAATTCAGTTTCCCTATTGTTATGAATCCAGCATACGGCATTTTCTGGAACTTCAGAAAATAAGCTTGAGAACAGCGGATTATCAGGAAAAAGTCATATTTGATCTGGAACTGGAACATTCAGAAGTACACAATACCATTATGCAATTACAGAATATTTGTAAGGGACAGGTGGAAGTCCTAGAGCATAAGTCATAAATTTTTGTAACAACTCGGCAAAATTAATTTTATACTCCAGGTAGCAGGTATCTACTATCAACAAACTATTTTGAGGTTCTCTATAGACCATGTCTGAGCACAATTTACAGCATATACAGAACAGTCTGGATAATTTTTTTAAACGCTTTATAAATACTTATGAAGCTCATAGCGGTATTTTACCCATAACAGAATATGATGCTCAATGGCTGTCAGAATGTCAGCAGGGCAAGCCTTTTATGTCTGAACAAATGCAGCATAGTATCCACTGGCAGCCCGTACAGCGAGCACACAACGATGACTTTTCCGGGCTGGAAAAGGCACTTGAAATCCAGCTGCACCCTGATATAAAAATATTTTTTAGCCATTACTGGTCAGACCATATTGATGCTATTTTCCAGCAGGGTAATCTCAGTTTAATGTTTATCTGGAATAAGGCGGACATGCAGCGCCTGATTGAAAACCAGCTGGGGCATGTACTGACTAAAACTCGAAATAAACAGGCTCTGACCTTTTTTATTGCCTGTACAGACACTGATTATATTATCAGCATTGAAAATGAAACCGGACAGGTGGTTCTGGAACGCCCCGGTTACGCCATTGAAAAAGTACTGGCGACAAGCTTAACAGACTTTTTAGATGCCCTGGACTATGGACGACTAAGCTAAAGCCATGCTGAAACAATTTTTTGACAAACTCACCCTGAAACCGGATCCAGTCCGCCTCTATTCGGCCGGACTCAGTGATACAGGCCGTCGGCGTAAACTCAATGAAGATAATTATCTCATCGATGAATCCCTGGGGCTGTTTATTGTAGCTGATGGCATGGGCGGGCATGATGCCGGTGAAGTAGCCAGTAAGCTGGCCATTGAAACTATTTTTAATTTCATTAAAAAATTAACTACCGATCACCCCCATAACAAGGCCTTTAGTCAGTTCAATTCGGTACTTCAGGATGCCATAGAAGAAGCCAATAACCAGGCTCATTGTTATAATATCGCCAAAGGCCTTTCCGAAGGCCGGGGAATGGGTACCACGGTCACCGGTTTCTGGATTGATGCCTATCGCAATGGTTCAAAAAAACAGCTTCATACCTTTAATGTAGGGGACAGTCGAACTTACCGTTTTGCAGACAAAAAACTGCAGCAGCTCAGCACCGACCACAGCCACTATCAACTCTGGCTGGATACTGGAAAAGCTGGTGATGCCCCGAAACATAATATTATTTATAAAGCCATTGGTCCCTGGCGACGTATTGTGGCTGAACAGCAAACTATCGACATAAATAAAAACGATTTATTTTTACTCTGCTCCGATGGTCTGTGTGATATGCTCAGTAATCCCGAAATTGAACAGCTTATACTGGAACACAAAAGAGACTCTCTAAACAGCATCGCCCAGATCTTAATAGATGCAGCCAATAATGCGGGAGGGAAAGATAATATCACGGTGGTACTGGTTAAACCGGAAGTTTAAAAGAATTGAACCCGGTGAAGAATCTTATATTTTATTGTAACTGCTCAGCAATTTTATTTTTTGTATCCTGAGTAACCGGGGTTGGGTGTTTCCTGTTACGGACTTTCGATTTGCAGAGCAACTACTCTTTTGTGATAAGTTAAAAACGACCAACAGGTGGAGATATGGCACGACGTAGCGATCATACGCGCGAAGAACTGACTGAGCTGGCTCTCAGTTCAGCAGAAGAACTGCTGAATATCAAGCCTGCCAGTGAACTGAGTACCCGTCAGATTGCCACTAAAATGGGCTATACCGTCGGTACTTTATATCAGATTTTTAAAAATCTGCCGGACTTATTACTGCATGTTAATGCCCGTACCTTAAAACGCCTCTATAATGACTGTCTGAAACTGGATATTAAACAGCATAGTGCTGAACAAAACATTCTTGCCTATGCTAATCTGTATCTGGAATTTGCTCATAGCCATCAGGGACTCTGGACACTGATTTTTGATAACAAGGTATTGGGCGATGAAGAATTACCAGACTGGTACCTTATGCAGGTCAAGGCACTGTTCTCTTTAATTGAACAACAACTCAGGCAAATCAAACCCCGGAGTTCTGAGCAGGAAATTACTCAAATCAGCCGGGTGCTCTGGAGCAGTGTTCACGGGATATGCACACTGTCCATTAATAATAATCTGTTCGTCCAGTCCGCCTGCAGTTCGCAGGAACTCATTGCTTCGCTGATCCGGAATATTCTTAAGGGCTGGACTAACGGATGAACGGGGATGGGCGGCGTTACTTTCCTGTCAGCCGGTTTTACCGGCAGCGTTTTGGCGAAAAAGTGTACAAGGTCTCAGTCAGCATTGCCGAAACCTGCCCCAACCGACAGACAAACAGCCGAATGCCGCGGTGTATCTTCTGTGACGAGTGGGGCTCTGCGGCTTATCATCTGGAACGAGACAAACCCCTGGCAGAACAGATTATTATTAATCGTGACAAAATTGCCCGTCGCTATCGGGCAAAAAGCTTTCTGGTCTATTTTCAATCCTATACCAATACCTTTGACCGGGTTTCTGAACTTGAACAACGTTTTAATATTGCCTTACAGCAGGATAATATTAGGGGCATAGTATTGGGGACCCGTCCGGATTGTCTGCCTAACCGGGTTTTGCCCTTACTAAAACAAACTCATGAACAGCATTATGTAATGCTGGAATTAGGCCTGCAGAGCTTTTTTGATCATCATCTGGAGTTTTTACAGCGCGGACATGATGTCCAGAGAGGTTATGATGCCATCCATAAATTACATCAACACACGGGCGTAGATATTGGCATACATCTGATGTTCGGCCTGCCGGGTGAAACCGATGCAGAACTGATTAAAAGCGCAGAAATTTTAAATACGTTACCTGTCAACAATGTAAAACTACATAATCTGCATGTCTTAAGCAATACCCCTCTGGCTCTGCAGTATCAGCTTGGAAAATTTAAACCGGTAGAGCTGGAAGAATATATCCATAAAGTGACTCTGTTTCTGGAACATTTATCCCCCGATATTGCCGTACAGCGTCTGGCAGCTGTTGCCAGCCGCTGGGATGAGTTAATTGCTCCGACATGGACCAGAGAAAAAATGCGCCCGACACAGGCCATTGAAGATCATCTTAAAGAACGGGATACCTGGCAGGGAAAAGCATTAGCCAAAACAGACCGTTACTCTTCCAGTTAATCACATTCCACTGCTTCTGCAGCCTTAATCAACAGCTCAGCCCCCTGCCCTTCACGCCAGGCATTTTCACTTAATATGCGTCGAAAACTTCGTGCACCTGAACAGGAATGCATCAGTCCCAAAACATGGCGGGTCATTTGTATTAAGGGAACCCCCTGAGCCATCTGATTGTCAATATAATCCGCATAGGCATTTATAATCTGTTTACGCGTCTTAGGCAGTTCATTTGAAGCATAAAATAGCTGATCAACCTCAGCCATAAGATAGGTATTATGGTAGGCTTCCCGGCCAATCATAACGCCATCCACATATTGTAAATGATTCTGCATAGCAGCCAGAGTTTTAATACCGCCGTTAATACTGATATGCAGCTGGGGAAAATCCTGTTTAAGCTGATAAACAAAATCATAGCGCAGCGGCGGTATATCCCGGTTGTCCTTTGGGCTTAAGCCCTCCAGCCATGCTTTGCGAGCATGAATAGTAAAATAACGGCAGCCGGCCTGACTCACTGCATCCACCAGTGCCTGCAGTTGCTCATAATGATCTTCATGATCAATCCCAATACGGGTTTTTAAGGAAATGGGGATATCTGCACTATCAACCATGGCGGCAATACATTGCGCCACTAATTGCGGTTTTGCCATTAAACAGGCACCAAATTGCCCGGACTGCACCCGGTCACTGGGGCAGCCAACATTTAAATTAACCTCATCATAGGCATATTCCTGTGCCAGAACACAGCAACGCGCCAGTTCATCCGGATCACTGCCGCCCAGTTGCAGACTCAGGGGGTTCTCCTGTTCACTATAAGCCAGAAAACGAGGCCGATTATTACCGTATAAGATAGCTCCAGTTGTTACCATTTCGGAATACAACCACATTTTTCGGGATACCAGGCGCAGCAGAAATCGAAAATGACGATCGGTCCAGTCCAGCATGGGAGCCAGACTGACTTTTCGTAAATTGGGTTCAGACAATAAAAAGACTCCTGTTTAACACCACCCGAATTCAGACTAAATGATCGGTCTGATCCAGTAATTTTGCTACCTGATTATTTTTTTTGTAACTATTCAGTAGAATTTAAGGTTTATACACTTAGTAACAGGTGTTGGGTATTTCTTGATAAAGTTTTGGCAGCAGGATGCTGCCATAAAGCCTCCATGGATGCGTTTTCATTATAATAGAAAGGCATCTTTAGCAAGGAATATTCAATTCCTGTTACGGATTCAAATGATTGACTGAATAAATACAATTTTTTAGGTATTATCTACAAGTTTCTACCTATAATTATCATATGATACTATACTTAGCTACAACACTTAATGTATTCCATCAAAAGACCGCAACAGGGGCAGACTTATACATGACATCAGGTTCTCACTATACTTTTTCTATCAAAAGTGTACTATCAATTTTATCAGCACTGCTCTGCCTGATGTTTTTTTCCGCTACAGCTGCTGCCCGTAAGAAAGACCCCGGCATTGATATTTCTGACCGCTATAAAAAACAGCGAACCGTTTTTTTAAAAGCTGAAAGTGCCCTGAAAAAAAAGCACTATTCCAGTTACCGCAGATATTATGCCCAGCTGGACGGCTACCCATTACAGGCCTGGTTACACTACCAGGAGTATCGTAATAAACTGTCACACTTATCCGAACAACAGGTATTGCAATTTCTTCAGCAATATAAGGACACTCCTTATGCTGAGTGGTTACGGGTCAGCTGGCTGGTTCGTATGGCAAAAAAACAGCAATGGCAGAAATATCTGAATGCTTATATTCCTCAAAAATCCACAGAGCGTCAATGCTATTATCTAAATGCCTTAATTCAGACCGATAATAAAGAAAAAGCCTTTACTAAAATCCCGCAGCTCTGGCTGACCGGTGAATCCCAGCCCCGTAGTTGTGATCCGGTGTTTAAAGCGTACAAACAGGCGGGTATGATGTCCTCAAAACTGGTCAAAAAACGCATTAAACTGGCCTTAAAAAAAGGCCGGACCAGTCTGGCTGAATATCTGGCTCGGTCACTGAACAAAAATGATCAGAAGTGGGTTAATGAGTGGATAAAAATTTACCATAAACCAGTGCTGGTTTTAAAAAGCAGTCTGCTTATGCAGGAACATGAATTTAAAAAGGATATTCTGGTTCATTCTGTAGAGCGTATGGCTCGACGACAACCGGAAGCAGCCATTAAACTGCTGGCCAGTCTGCAGGAAGGCAATAGCTTCAGTGCTGCTGAACAGGCAAAAATGTATCGGGCTATTGGTATGAAACTGGCTTATCGTCATGGTAAGGGCGCCTGGCAATGGCTGGATAAAATTACCGACCCGTACAGTGATACTACCGTTCAGGAATGGCGTGTTCGCAGTGCCATTCGGGAAGGTAACTGGGAATCCATAGCCAGCGCCATTAATCGCCTGCCGGAAGAACAACAGAAAAATTTACGCTGGCAATACTGGCTGGCATCTGCTAAAGAACACCAGGGAGACACTCAGCAGGCAGAAAAAGATTATTATGCTATGGCCAGTCAGAGAAGTTATTACAGTTTTCTGGCTGCCGATAAAATTGATATGCCATATGAATTTAAAAACAGTCCCTTAAATCCATCTCCGGAATTACTTAAGCAGGTAGCTGCAGACCCGGGCCTGTTACGTGCACGTGAATTTTATTTCCTCGGACGCGATCTTCAGGCACGCAGAGAATGGTACTTTACTACTCGCAAGCAAATGAACAATAATCAAAGAGCCATTGCCGCCAAAGTAGCTCAACTCTGGGGCTGGCATAACCGGGCTATTATTACCATGGCTCATACCGATCAAAGAGATGATGTTGAACTGCGCTTTCCGGTATTGCAGAAAGATCGGGTTATTAAGTTTTCTAAACAACAGGAGTTAAAACCCGCTTATACCATGGCGGTGATCCGCAGAGAAAGTGCCTTTGCCACCAATGCCCGTTCCCGTGTCGGAGCTTTAGGTTTAATGCAGATTATGCCTGCTACCGGAAAGGTCATTGCTCAAAAATTAAAAGTAAAATTTAATAATAAAAATCAACTCCTGAACCCTGAAACCAATGTCGAGTTCGGTACCAAATATTTGAGTATGATGTTACAGAAATTCTATAAACAACCGGCTCTTGCCAGTGCCGCCTACAATGCCGGCGGCCATCGAGTGAAAGCCTGGCAGCCCAAAAAAAACAATATGAAAGCCGACCGATGGATAGAAACCATCCCGTTTAAGGAAACCCGTGAATACGTCAGCAGTATTCTTGCTTATACGGTCATTTACGAAGACCGCATGGGTCTGCCGAAAACTCGTCTGGAACAGATTATGCCGGAAGTTCCCAGCAAACAGTCCGGTAAACCCGGCACCTCACCTTAAAGACGAGGCTTTTGGGAAATAGTTGCCACCTCTGCTATCCTCCCTCGACCTTAAGGACGAGGCCTTACGAGGTGCTGGGTAAATAAAAACTTGAGAATCATATCATAACATGAAGCAATATCTTGATTTGTGCCAGCGAATTGTAAACGAAGGTATCTGGGTTAATAATAAGCGCACCGGAAAAAAATGTTTAACGGTTATTAATGCTGATTTAACTTATAACGCAGCAGAAAATGAATTCCCTCTGATCACCACCCGAAAAAGTTTCTGGAAATCTGCCATTGCTGAAATCCTGGGCTATATTCGGGGCTACGACAATGCCGCCGATTTCAGAAAAATCGGTACTAAAACCTGGGATGCCAATGCCAATGAAAATAAGGACTGGCTGGCCAGCCCTTATCGAAAAGGTGCCGATGACTGTGGACTGATTTACGGTAAAATTGGCCGAAATTTCCCCAAACCCGATGGCGGTAGTGTAGACCTGCTGCGTCAGATTGTAGATGATTTGTCTCAGGGAATAGATAACCGGGGTGAAATTTATACGTTTTATCATCCTGGCGCGTTCCATATGGGCTGTTTACGCCCCTGTATGTACAGCCATCATTTTTCACTATTAGGTGATACACTCTATCTGAACAGTACCCAACGCTCCTGTGATGTGCCGCTGGGACTTAATTTTAATATGGTGCAGGTATTTGTATTTCTGGCACTCATGGCTCAAATTACCGGCCACAAACCAGGACTGGCCTTCCATAAAATTGTCAATGCACATATTTATGAAGATCAGCTCGATTTAATGCGCGATGTACAGCTTAAACGAACCCCCTTCCCGTCCCCGCAATTAACCATTAACCCTGATATTAAAACTCTGGAAGATCTTGAAACCTGGGTAACTCTGGATGATTTTGAAGTACAGGACTACCAGCACCACGAGGCCATTCGCTACCCGTTTTCAGTATAATTACAGCTCGACAGAAGTACCTGCCAGGCGATCATAATAACGAGCACGATAGAGCAGCCGTTTCTGAGTATCACTGTCTTCAAAGGCACTGCGGTCATGCAGAATATTATTACTGATCAGCCCCATTCCTGATACCAGTTTACCCTGATAAATATACTCTGATTCACTTTCCAGCAATTGTTCCAGATATTGAACCGCTTCCTGTGTCAGAGAGTCATCCTTCCAGACTACATTTCGGGTTCGAATGGTATAACGCATATGCAGATTGCCACTGGCCGGATCCACCGAAAATACCGGCCCGATTTCCTCTTTACGAGCCACATTGCCGTCTTTATCCATACGCGCCGGTATAGTCATCACATCATCAGCCATTAACACACGGATATAGTCAGGATTTTTATCTCGCAGTTCAATATAAGCCACTTCATGATCCATCAACCTGTTTTCACCACCAACAGGAGCCGGAACCACGCAATGCAGGTTCAGTGCATGGATCTGTTTATCTGCGTTATTGTAATAACCATCCGTATGCCAGTTAATGGCCCGATTACTATAGGGTATATAATTCTGCCGGGCACCTTCATCTACTACCGTTAGAGAGGTCAGACCGGATTCATCTGCCAGCCAGTTATGATCCAGCCGGGTAACCTGAAATGCCCTGCCCAGTGCCAGAGGTATTTCAGGATCGGGATCATCAGCGGTTTTTCCTGCATAAATAACCATATTGGTTTGCTGACATAAGTGCAGTAACTTCTGATATTCAACCTGAGTTAAATGACGCGGGTCATTGAGCTCTACCACCAGATCACCCAGCTCCCGGGGATAATTGAGCATTTTTTTATCCCGCCATTGCTGGTAGACAGCTTTATTTTGCAGTAAAAACGGGCTGGTTTGAGTACTGGTTTGAGTACTGGTTTGAGTAATAGTTGAGGGCATGTCATAAATTACCGGCATTGATTATGAACGGGTCATTAAATGACAAATACAGTAAAAATGAATTGATATTGATCAGCTTAATAACTAAAAAATCTTTTTTAGAATAGCTTCTATGTTGTCCTTTCTCAGTGGCTTAGTTACAAAACCATTCATATGTGCTGCACGGCATAAGAGACGAATATGTACAGTTTCCGTACCGGTTAAAGCAAAAATAGGTGCATAGGATAATTTTTGTTCCCGAATAATCGTAGCTGCCGCAAGACCACCTACTTCAGGCATTTCAAGATCCATTAAAATGAACTGATATACTTCATTCTGACAGTGTTCTATTGCCTGCTGACCATTTTCAGCAGTGTCTACATCCAGTCCATAATGACTGAGTAATTTTTCACCCATCATTAAATTTACTTTGCCATCATCAACAAATAACACCCTTCCATGATACTGTTTGAATTCTGAATCCATTACTCTCCTGTTCCCGGATATCAGTTAAAGTTATGACTTGATTGTAGGCAAGTTAATTCAAAATAAACAGTTCCCGGATAGCATCTTTTTAACGGTCTTTTTTGCTACCGGGAAAAATCAATGATAAACTCTATGGTTTATAAATTATAAATTCATATAATTATTATTTATTTTGATAACATTTGACCAAGAAGGTTATCAGGCCAGTCTTGCTTATAAAGATGGTTCTGACAACATAAAAAAACATCATTGGAGATATAGAGATGTCAGCAAATTCTAATACCAAATTAACCATTATTGCCACCAAGGGTACTCTGGACTGGGGCTATCCGCCCTTTATTCTGGCCAGTACTGCGGCTGCACTGGGTAAAGAAGTATCTATTTTCTTTACTTTTTACGGTTTAAGACTGTTATTGAAAGACACCGAAGCTCTGAAAGTGACTCCTATTGGAAACCCTGATATGCCAATGAAAATGCCTATGGGTCCAGAATGGTTCCGCGCTATTGACTGGGCACCACTGATCCCAAATATTGTCTGGCAGCTCCCCGGTATTGAAACATTTGCCACCTCCATGATGAAAAAGACCATTGCCAAAACTGGGGTTGCTCCTCTGTCTGAGCTGAGAGAGCTTTGTCTGGAAGCTGAAGTTAAATTTCTGGCCTGTCAGATGACAGTGGATCTGTTCGGATTTGAACAATCAGACTTTATTGACGGTCTTGATTTCGTTGGTGCAGCATCGTACTTCGAAGAATCCAATGATTCTGAAATCACTCAATCCCTGTATATGTAATATATTTGCTGCTGCCCCGCTACTGTATATCCATAAAGTAGCGGGGCAGCAGCAAAACAAATCCATTCTCTGTTTCTCCAGATCGGTTATACCGACGAAACAGTTAAATATATAAAGTAATATTTGCGTCTCCGGCAAAATCAAAAAAAGCAGCCGTACCGGCATAGCTGATATCATCAATAAATGTATTAATATCGATTTCAAACAGATCTACAGTCATCTGACAGGCGGTAAATTTTACTCCTGATTCCAGACAAAGCTCTCTCAATTCTGCCAGAGGTACCACGCCTTTATCTGCCAGCTTTCGTTTCATCATGCTGGTAGTAAAGTTTTGCGCTCCCGGCATAGCCTGCAAAATAACCGGAGCAGGAATTGGAATTGGCATTCCGGGATTTCCCAGAGAGGAAACTTTAAGATTAAGGTTTTTTTTCAATAACTGCAAACCGTAAAAAGTAAAAAACATTTCCACTTCATAGCCCAGAGCAGCGGCAGTACTGGCCAGAATAAAGGGCGGATAACCCCAGTCCAGAGTCCCTTTACTCGCAATTATAGCCATTTTCTTTTTCATAATTCGCCCTCAGAAAAACCCATTAATACTAAATTTCAAGTCACTTCTCAGTATCATTTGACAGTTATTTTTTTTTATATGCGACCAACATGAGATAAACACCAAATAGAAACATGGGTAATGACAGGATCATACCCATCGTTAACCAGTTGGCGGCAATAAACCCCCCTGTGCCCATTTGTGCATCCGGTTGACGCACAAATTCCACCAGAATTCTAAACACGCTGTAGCAGATTAAAAACAGTCCGGAAACTGCTTTTTGGGGTCTTGGATGTCTGGAATAAAACCATAGAATAATAAACATCAGCACCCCTTCAAGTAAAAACTCATACAACATTGAAGGATGGCGGGGCAGGCCCAGCGGATCCGTTGGAAAAATCATTGCCCAGGGCAGATCAGTTGGCCGTCCCCAGAGTTCCGCATTAATAAAATTACCAATACGGCCTGCCGCCAGACCAAAAGGCACCATAACAGCAATAAAATCAGTTACCGTAAAAAAATCTTTATTATTTTTGCGGGCAAACAGCCACATGGCAAACAATACACCCAGCAAGCCGCCGTGAAAGGACATGCCTCCTCTCTGGATCTGGAATAAGATTAAGGGATCGTGTAAGAAATAATCAAGGTTATAAAACAGCGTATAGCCAAGCCGCCCACCTATAACCACCCCTAAAGCACCGTAAAACAGTAAATCATCAATTTGTTCATTATTCCAGTTTACATGGGGCTGTTTTGCCTTGATTCGAGCAAACAGCCAGAACCCTGCAAAAGCCACCAGATAGGTAATACCATACCAGTGAATATCCAGTGGGCCTAAAGACAGTGCAACGGGATCAATATCAGGATAAGTTAACATCAGACGGGTAATACTCTAGTTATAAAGGATTTAATATAGGCGGTTTCTGATATCGCCGGGTGTACCGGATGATCCGGCCCCTGATAACCGCGTTCCAGCAGCTGGTTAAAGCGATCCAGATGTCTGGCGGCACCCTGAATTTGCTGTAACAGGGTTTCTGCCGGCATATGATGAGAGCAGGAAGCGGAAACCAGAATACTGTCACGATTGCATAACTGCATAGCCATCTGGTTGACCCGCCGATAGGCGTTCATGCCTTCTTTAAAATCTTTTTTGCGTTTAATAAAAGCCGGTGGATCCACAATAACAATGTCAAATTTTTCTTTTTCACTGCGTAAATGTTTCAGCACATCAAAGACATTGCCCTGAATGCTGGTAATGTTTTTAAACCCGTTTAACTCCGCACTCTGATCCAGCCAGTCCAGAGCCTGTTCAGAGGCATCCACACAATACACTTCACTGGCACCGGCTGAAGCTGCAGCCAGCCCCCAGGCACCAGCATAGGAAAACAGATCCAGTACCCGTTTGTCTTTGGCGTAGGTCTGAACCCTTGCGCGATTCATTCGGTGATCATAAAACCAGCCCGTTTTCTGACCTTTTTGCAGATCAATTTGAAAGCGAGTCTGATTTTCCAGTACTTCAGTGGCACCGGATAAATTCCCCTGCACCACTTCCTGATACAGGCTCAGGCCTTCCAGTTCACGAATTTTTACATCATTGCGTAATAAAATAACTGCGGGTTTTAACACTTTATCCAGAGCTTCAATCACAGCCTGGCGCAGGTTTTCCATTCCCGCGGTAGTAATTTGCAGCACCAGAATATCATTAAAGCGATCCACGACAATACCCGGCAGCAAATCACTTTCACCAAATATCAGTCGGTAATAGGGTTTATTAAACAGGCGTTCTCTTAATGATAAGGCTATTTTAATTCGATGCACCAGTAAAGATCGATCCAGTTGAATATCTGTTTTTCGACTGACCAGTCGAGCGCAAATCAGTGTCTGGGGATTAATGTAGGCAATTCCCAGAGGCTTCCCCTGTGCAGAATGCACCACCACCTGCTCACCGGCAGTAAAATTTTTTAATGATGTCCTGGCACTATCTATCTCATTACTGTATATCCACAGGTGCCCCTGAATAAGACGGCGTTCCCGACCTTTTTTAAGATAGAGGTTATTAAGAGGTGATTCTATTGTTTGCCCGCTCATTTTTATTCCAAAGATTAATCCAGCAGATCATACCACAGATATAAAATACAGATAATAAAAAAAGCAGAGCAATAAGAAAGGGCTGTCTTCAATATTACGACAAATAAAAACAGCTATATATATGAAGGTATCTGTTTACCCAGCAGCTCGTCTTAAAAGAAGAGGCTTTTGGGACAATAGTTGTCACCCCGGCTATCATCGACCTTAAGAACGAGGCCTTACGTAATGCTGGGTAAATAAATACCTGTATAGTTAAAACTTAATGGGCTTCACTGACAGAAACGACATCTTCTGCCTGCAGACCCTTTTGACCAGTTACCAGACTAAATTCAACATTGGCCCCCTGTTTTAAAGTTCGATAGCCGTCACCCCGGATTGAACGAAAATGTACAAAGACATCTTCCTGATCCTCCAGGACAATAAAGCCAAAACCCTTAGCATTATTAAACCATTTAACTGTTCCGATTTCACGTTTTTCCATTTTGACATCCCTACTAAAACAAAAATCAATGACCGGCAAACCCGGTACCTTGCCTTAAAAGACGAGGTACCGGACAAAATCAATAAATAACTTTGATCCTGATTGGGTCCTGATGACTTCCCGGTCAACCACACTAAAAGCACACACTACTTTTAGACATATTTTATTTATACGCCCAAAAAAAATAAGAAGCAATCTCAGAGGTCTAAATTTCTTAAAATAACGTTAATTAGTGGTATTTATATGACAAAATTCACATAAATTTCATTTTTAGGCAACTGAAAAGTCATTTTGAAAACGCAAGACATGGATATATGAAAAAACTATAACCTGGGATAACACCTAGTGAACAGTTGGTTTTTAAAAACATTAATAAATAAGAACCCGAAACAAAATCGGGTTCTCCCTGAAGCTATTTTATAATAAGTATAATTAAAAACTCATACCGAATTCAGCACTGAAACGTGTCTTAAATTCATCCAGTGTAAAGTGATGGTTTTGAGTACCATGATGCTCAATTTTTATTGAACCCAGTAAACTGGCAATCCGGCCGGTAATTTCCCAGTCCAGACCATTCATCAGTCCATATAATAAACCACTGCGAAAGGCATCGCCACAACCAGTAGGATCATTCAATATTTTTGCTTCTACCGGAGGAATATTATAGATTTTATCAGCGGTTACAATTTCAGCACCTTTTCCACCTAACGTAACAATTAACGCATCTACCTGAGTGGATATTTCACCGGCTGTCATACCGGTTTTATCCATTAACATCTGCATTTCATAGTCATTAACGGTCAGCCAGGTTGCCTGTTCAATAAACGCTTTGAGTTCCTGTTCACCAAACATCGGCATACCCTGACCGGGATCAAAAATAAAAGGGATATCCGCTTCCTTAAACTGTCGTGCATGTTCTATCATGCCGTTACGTCCATCCGGTGATACAATACCCAGCGTTACTCCCTGAGCATCCGATACCTTATTCTGATGAGATTCGTTCATTGCTCCCGGATGAAAAGCAGTGATCTGATTATCATCCTGATCGGTAGTAATGAAAGCCTGTCCGGTATAACTGGCAGAAATTTCCTGCAGATATTCCCGTGAAATACCGCACTCGTCCATCCACTGAGCATAGTTTCCAAAGTCTGAACCAACGGTTGCCATTGGTAATGCCTTACCACCTAAAAGGTTTAATGAATAGGCAATATTTCCTGCACAGCCACCATACTCACGTCTCATATCAGGTACCAGAAAAGAGACATTCAGCATATGAATTTTATCGGGCAGAATATGGTTTTTAAAATGATCCGGGAAGACCATAATAGTGTCAAAAGCGTAGGAACCACAAATAAGAGCTGACATAAGATTACCTTGGGTATGGGGTTTAAAATTGTTAAGTGTTAAGTGTTAAGTGTTAAGTGTTAAGTGTTAAGTGTTAAGTGTTAAGTGTTAATTTTATTATGGACACTGCTTACAAATTTGCTGCTTAAAATTTAAAGTAGTATTATTGCCCAGATGATAATGACATTTATTAATGCCAGGAACACGGCGGCAGAGCCCATGTCTTTAGCGCGGCCGGAAAGTTCATGGTGTTCTGAACCGAACCGATCGACTACGGCTTCTATGGCCGAGTTTAAAATTTCAGCCATCAGTACAATAAACAAACTGCTCGTCATTAAAGCAATCTCAATTTTACTATTACCTAACCAGAAGGCCGCAGGAACCAGTATCAGAGCAAGCATCAGCTCTTCTCTGAACGCGGCTTCATGTTTCCATGCGGCGTTAAAGCCCTGCCATGAATAACCAGCTGCTGCAATAATTCGTGCCAGCCCCTTTTTTCCAGGTTTCATAATCAGCTCTTATTCCGCATGACTCAGGTAATAATTCAGATCCGGTTCCCGCGCTGCCCTGACATCATCCAGTCGTCTGACAGGCAGATTATAAGGAGCCTGAGTTAATAACTCAGGTGATACTTTTGCTTCTTCGAGGATCATCTGCATGGCTTTCACAAAGGCATCCAGATCAGTTTTAGCTTCTGTTTCTGTGGGTTCAATCAGAAAACATTCTGCTATCAGCAAAGGGAAATAGGTGGTAGGTGCATGAAAACCATAATCCAGCAGGCGTTTGGCAAAATCCATGGCAGTAGTACCGTATTGTTTAGCTTCTTTTTTCAGAGTCAGAATAAATTCATGACTGGCCCGACGTTGCGGAAATGCAATTTCAAAGCCGACATCTGCAAAGCGCTTTAATAAATAATTAGCATTGAGTGTCGCAAATTCAGCCACCCGCACCATGCCTTCACGGCCTAATAACAAAGCATAAATGTAGGCTCTGAGCAGAATACCTGCATTACCCATCCAGGCGGAAAGATGACCAATACTCAAAGGCTCTTCAGCTTCTGTGATCCAGTAATAGTGTCCTTCTTTATAACCTACCATTGGTACTGGAAGGAATGGTTGTAAGCGCTCACTTACACCAACAGGACCGGCACCGGGTCCACCACCTCCGTGTGGGGTTGAAAAGGTTTTATGCAGATTAATATGGATGGCATCAAAGCCCATATCGCCGGGCTTAACTTTTCCCAGAATCGCATTCAGATTCGCACCATCATAGTACAGCAGCCCACCGACGCCATGGATCATCTCGGCAATTTGTTTGATTTTTCTCTCAAAAACACCCAGGGTAGATGGATTGGTCAGCATGATCCCGGCTGTCTGCGGCCCAATAATTTCCTTCAGGGCATCAATGTCCACATCACCCTGCTCATTGGTAGGCAGCTCTTTGACCTTATAACCACACATGACCGCTGTAGCAGGATTAGTACCATGAGCGGCATCCGGTACAATAATTTCTGTGCGGGCATAGTCTTTATTGTGATCATGATAGGCCCGAATCATGGCAACTCCGGTAAATTCACCCTGAGCACCAGCCATCGGTGTCAGGGAAACCTGTTTCATGCCAGTGGCTTCTACCAGCATATTCTGCAGCTCATACAGACAACTCATAATACCCTGACTCATACTGCTATGAGCCATTGGATGCCTGCTTAGAAAACCCGGCAGTTGCGCCAGAGTATTACAGACTCTGGGATTATATTTCATGGTGCAGGAGCCCAGTGGATAAAAATGGGTGTCAATAGAAAAGTTTTTCTGCGACAGGCGAGTATAGTGACGCACCACCTGTAATTCACCTACCTGCGGCAGTTGTAAATCATTTTTACGCAGCAAGGCAGCCGGCAAACTGCTCTTAATCATTTGCACATCTATTTCAGGTGCCAGAGAACTGCTTTGACGACTGGAATCGGAAGCTTCAAAAATCAGCTTTTCACCTACCGGTGGTTGATGTAACTGAGTCATTATGCTGCTCCTCCTGTCAGTGTATTAATAACCTTTGCAAGAGTATCAGCAAAAAAACACAAATCTTCTTCTGTTTTAGTTTCTGTGACACAGATCAGCAGGGCATTGTTTAAAACCTTATCACTGGAATAATACTGACCAATATTAATTCCGGCCACAATATCCTCTTCTGCCATAGCTTCAATAATTCGCTCTGCCGGTACATCCAGACTGACCACAAATTCATGGAATACTGATTCGCCAAAAGGCAGCTTTATAGCCGAATTCTGTTTAAGTATGGCAATTAAGCTCTGTGTGTTCTGTACACAGGAAGCAGCAACTTTCTGTAAACCATCCTGCCCTATAAAGGCAAGATATAAGGTGCTCGCAGTGGCCATTAAGCCCTGATTGGTACAGATGTTTGAGGTGGCCTTAGAGCGCCTGATATGCTGCTCACGAGCCTGAAGGGTGAGACTAAAACCCGGTTTGCCGTCCAGATCCACAGTACGCCCGACAATTCTGCCCGGTAACTGGCGCACCAGTTTTTGCTTACAGGCCATAAAACCTATATATGGACCACCGGATGAAAGCGGAATACCCAATGGCTGCGCTTCCCCGACTGCAATATCAACCCCCTGAGAGCCCCAGTTTCCCGGTGCTTCCAGTAGCGCCAGAGCAACTGGATTGACCAGACCGATAACCAGTGCTCCCTGTTCATGTGCCCAGTCAGTCAGACGGTGTACATCTTCCATACAGCCAAAATAGTTAGGCTGAGGAATAACCAGTGCCGCAAATGGTTTCTGCTGCTGTTTGAGTTTATCGATATCGATAGTGCCGTCAGCGGCATCAAAATCAATAATATCCAGGGTAATCCCCTGTTGAGTCACAATGGTTTTAACCACCTGACGATAAACCGGAGAAACGGATGCCGGTATCAAAATGCGTCTGGATTTAGCTTTACGATTGGCTCGTACAGACATTAGTACCGCTTCTGCCAGACCGGATGCACCATCGTATAATGAAGCATTGGAAACCTCCATACCGGTCAGACTGGCTATCATGGTCTGAAATTCATAGATAACCTGCAAGGTTCCCTGACTGGCTTCTGCCTGATACGGTGTATAGGCAGAATAAAATTCACCCCGGGTGGCAATTTCCCATATTGCAGCAGGGATATGATGCTCATAGGCACCCCCTCCGGCAAAACATAAGGGGGTTCCATCGAGTATGGATTTTTCAGATAAAAACCGTTGAACGGCCATTTCTGAACGCCGGGCTGGAATTTTATCAAGACCTTCACTGCGCAGTTCAGAGGGTATTTCATCAAATAACTGATCAATAGAATCCACACCAATAAACGACAGCATAT
>JALVAL010000251.1 GCA_027011205.1 Gammaproteobacteria bacterium | reverse complement strand
AAAATAATCTTTTAAGGATAGACAATTTAACCGATAAAATAAAGGATATAAGTCAGTCTTTTGCTTACTTTAAAAAATAATTCATTTTAAACTTAATCTCCATCGGCAGTGTTAATTCATCAGGTGGTGTGGGCAGGGGTAAAGCATAATGAACGGCCTCCATGCTGGCTCTCTTAAGTAGGGATTTACTGCCAATAACCTGTAAATTGGAGATTTTACCCTGTTTTAATAAAGTAAAACTAACCAGAATATCACCCTGAATTTTGCGTTTTCGAGCCACCCGGGGGTAATGCTTGTGGACTTCAATATGGCGCATTAATAATGACAGATAGGATGTTCGGGTCTGTTCCAGCAGTCTGGGATCGGCTTTGGCAATAACGGGCGAAGCACTGACCGGCTGATTTTTTGTCAGTTGATTATTCTGCGCATTAAGCGGCTGCTGGACAGGCTTTTTCTGCTGCTCTACGGGTGGTTTCTGAGTGACAGCCTGAGGCTTTGGCCTGGGTTTTTTAGGGATTGCCCGTTTCGCTTTTTTGGGTTTTGGTTTGGGTGTTTTTCGTTTTTTAGGTTTTTTTATGGATTTAGGTTCTGGTTTTTTTATAACAACGGGTTTGGGGGGGACTACAGGCTCTGGTCTGGGTTGTTCAGTAACTGGTTCAATCACTTTAACCGGAGGTGGTGCCAGAGTGGAAAAACGCACATGAGTAATGGTTTCCTTGATGACATTGGACGGTGCGGCATTGATATTGCCGGGTTTGATAAAAAAAATAACATGTATAGCAAGAGATAATAGCAGGGCATTAAACCAGATAAAATAATCATTATCTCTCAGGGACTGCCAGAATGTGGGTGCTGTCATGGGTGTATTGTTCGGGCAATGATCAGGGATTATCCGTTTTAACAGGCTGATCAATGGTGACAATATCCACACCGACAGCTCCGGCTTTTCTGGCGGCATCAAAGGCTTCAATGGCAACGCCCAGATCGACATTTTCATCACCACGGATACGAACGACTTTTTCCTCCTGAGCGCTGAGTTTTTCCTGTAAAACACTTTGCAGAGAGGTTAAGGGTACTATTTGATTATCAATTGAAAACTGGCCGTTTTTATCAATAACCACTTCAACCTGCTGCGGTTTATCCAGCGCTTTACCACTGTCGGCTTCAGGTAAATCAATATTAATGACTTCATCACGTACAAAATGAGAAGTCAGCATGAAAAAGATCAATAATAAAAAAACAATATCAATCAATGGCGTCATGTTGGGAATATAGCTGGTGTGCCGTCTGCCTTCAAACTGCATGTACTACACCATTTCTATGATGTACAGCCTCGGTATCATCGTTATCGCCATACTGCTGGTTTTTACCCAGATGTTCCAGCAGTAAAGAGGCGTAATTACGCATACTATGGGCCCGTTTATCAGTGGCAGACTCCAGAATATGTAATAGTAATAGCACCGGAATGGCAACAGCCAGCCCTACGCCTGTAGTCAGCATGGCTTCCCAGATACCACCGGCAAGTGCCTGAGCATCTACCAGTCCTCCGGCCTGCTCAATAACCATAAAGGCTTTTATCATACCGATGATAGTGCCTAATAAACCCAGCAGGGGAGCGGTATTACCCAGAAAACCTAAAGTACGGAAGCCTTTTTCCATATTATTCAGCTCCATACTGCCAATACGTACTGCGACCCGGTTTAAATCAGATACGCCTTCCTGCCAGGCCTGATAAATGCCCTGCAGCAGTCTTCCTTCAGGACCGCGAATGGATTGAATAATGGCTTCAGCCTGTCCTTCCCTAAGGGCTCTGGTAAGCTGTTGCTCGGTATTTCGGGCCGGACTGCCGATAAATATAAAGCGCAGCGTGCGCTCAATAAAAATAGTCAGCGCCAGAACGGAATAACCGGCTAGAATCCAGACGATAATACCGCCCTTATCAAAAATATCTGCAACAATCATATCATTTAGTCGTAAGTCGTAAAAATTATGCTTTGAATAAAATTAATTAGTTTATAGAGCTTATCAACTTAATTCCTTGATATAGGACAGAAAGTTTTATATGTTTAACCCTGAGAGGATAATTGTTCGGCCAGGGTGTCAGCAAGAGCAGAGAGATCATCCGGGGTGTTAACATTAATAAAGGCCTTTTGCTGATCAGAGAAATCAACTTTAAGTGCGCCATGATCCATTAGCCATTTACCCAGCTTGTGTTCATTGCATTGTAAGGAGTGGTTAATGTCTTTCAATAGACTGTGATGGATTAAATTATAAGTGGGCTGTTTATACTGGCCGTCAAAGGCAAGTACTGCACGAACCTGATGAACCAGCACCATGTGCAACATTCTCTGAGTCAGATCTGCAGGCAGCAGAGGGCCGTCACAGGGTACAGTAAGCAGGTATTCACTTTCGCTATTAATCAGACCCTGAGCCATACCGGCCAGAGGTCCTCGAAAATCATCAAATTCATCCGGCAGGACCTTATAACCATATTGCTGATATTGTTCAGTATATCGATTGGCACTTATAAGAATAGTGTTAACCTGGGGTTTCAGACGGTTTATGACATGTTTAATCATGGGCTGATCCAGTAGCCGGACTAAGCCTTTATCATTGCCGTTCATGCGGCTGGAACGACCACCTGCTAAAATAAGACCTGTTACTTGCATATAATGTAAATACTGATAGCCTGATAAACTATTAG
>JALVAL010000250.1 GCA_027011205.1 Gammaproteobacteria bacterium | reverse complement strand
GAAAAAGAACATGCAAAACGCTTTTTTAAATTTATGGAAGGCGGTGAAATCGAAATTACTGAAACCTTTCCTGCCGGTCCCGTTGGCAATACGCTGGAAAACCTGAAAGCTGCAGCAGAAGGTGAAGAACATGAATGGGAAACCATGTATCCTGGATTTGCCAGGGTTGCCAGAGAAGAAGGTTTTGAGGAAATTGCCCGTGCCTGGGAAGCCATTTGCATTGCTGAAAAACAGCATGGCAAACGCTATCGTGATCTGGCCGACAATCTGGAAGCTGGACGGGTTTTTAAGCGCAATGGCAAAGTAGTCTGGCGCTGTCGTAATTGCGGCTATCTGCACGAAGCCGAAGAAGCACCGCAATTATGCCCAGCCTGTTTACATCCTCAGGCACACTTTGAGCTTCTGGGTGAGAACTGGTAGGCTTTATTGCTGGAGGCAACTGCTGTTAATCAGAAACCACATCCAGATAACCTCGTTCAATAGCCGTTTCCAGTGCAACGGAACCTTTAAGCAGCTCTTCATAAGTTATACGAAATTGTTTGAGCCTGCTTATCTGTTCAGCATCTGGTCGTTCAGCTTGCGTAGGATTAGCCATTTCAAACAAAGCTTTTAGATAGTCAGCTCTGGCCTGTGCCACCATTTTTACCACCGGACTTAAATCATTTAGTTTCAACTCGGCAATTTCCGGGTTGATAATATCACGATTTATTTCCCGGATAGACTTATCCAGCTGCATTAACAGGCGCTTTATATCAAGTTCTCTCATAATTATACTCTGTGGAAGCTTATTCTGTCAGTTTAGAAGGAAATTGAAAATTGTCCAATTTATGCTACGGATCCACTCTCTACATCTGCTGCCTCAGTGTTTTTATCCAATACATCATCACCGGACTGATCTTCCTGTGCCTGACTTTCATTATTATTTTTACTGGACAGATTACGCATATGAGCAGTCATATCGGCAACAGTTTGTTTAAGCATAAAGCTGGCCTGTTCTGCCAGCTCTATAATTCGGGGATGATCATTTAAACCGGATGAATTGAGAATATGCAGAATATAGCGGTAATTTTCCTGAGCCACCAGATATTTCCGCTTCTGAGCTTCTATATTGGCCTTATCCGCATAAAACTGGAATATTTTTTCACAGCGTAAAAGCTTAATGTTTCGGGCATACTCTGTTAATTGTTCCGCTTTCACTCTGGCATACCAGGCACGACTATTAAGCAAGCGGATTAAATGCCCCAGAGCCAGCAGTTTAATTTTAAACTCCCGTTCATCTTTAACCGCAAAGCCATCGCTATCAGAGGTATGTTTTTCCTTTTGTTCTGTTTCCCCTGCTTCCTCTATTAATGCCTGTATTCCACCAAAATGACGATCTATGCTCTGAATAGCTTCAATTCTTGCCATAACTTCATTGAGTAATAATTCCCTGACAGTATTCCCTATATCACAGTTTTGCAAGCGCGATAACAGGTCACTGATAGTATCCAGACCGCGTTTAATAGCCAGGATTTTAAGGCGTTTTTCACGTTGTTTTTGCTCATAGGCTTCCGCGACACTGTTGATAAGCAGTGTCAGAAAAATAAGCCCTCCTATGGCTGCAAAAATCAGGTATTCTTCCATCGTCCTTTATTATTCCAGTTCAGGTTCAAACACTCAGAAAAACAGCTGGCTGATATTTAGTACCTGGAATAATCAACCCGCTATTTTTCGGATTTGTCTGATAATTTATCACACTGCTTTTCTACTGCAGATAATATACCGCGTAAAATATTCAGTTCTTTTTCATCCGGTCTGGCTCGATTAAAGAGTCGTTTTAAACGCTGCATCATCTGCCCCGGATGTTGAGGAATAATAAAGCGAATATCCGTCAGTACTTTTTCCAGATGCTCGAAAAAGTAGGCCATATCCATATTACTGGGATAGTGAAAGTGATATTCCCTCGGCTGAGCCTGTTCAGCTTCACTGGCCTGAAAAATTTCATAGCAAAAGGTCTGTACTGCAGCAGCCAGATTAAGGGATGTATATTCCGGATTAGCAGGAATATAAGCATGAAAATTACATTGTAATAAATGCTCTCCGCTCAGGCCGCAGCGTTCCTGCCCAAAAACCAGTGCGGCCTGCTCCTTTGTTGCCTCTGCAGCCATTTTTTCACCACATTCCCTGGCCGATAAAATCGGCAGACTCATACCCCGATCTCTGGTGCTGGTTCCTACCACCAGTTGACAGTCGCTAATTACCTCACTAAGAGTATCGGCAGTAACAATATTTTCTAAAATTTCTGTGGCACTGGTGGCTCGAATCCAGGCTTCCTTATCCAGTTTACAGCCGGGATTAACCAGATAAAGGCGAGATAAAGCCATATTTTTCATGGCTCGCGCAACCGCACCAATATTGCCCGGAAACTGGGTGTTAACAAGAATAATACGAATATTGTCCAGAGACTGTTCAGACATATTGGGTTCCGCTAATCGACAGAAGCTATTAAAGAATATATAAGAATGGGATGCACATTTGTTAGCAACTTAATTTTAAGGCGCGTTCAATTTTTTCCTGTAACTCAGACGGAATAACACCTCTTATTTCTATTTCAGGCTTACCACTTTTGGTACCGCTGCCGTTTATAATCACGTTTTCAGGCTTATACATTCTCACCAGCTGCTGTACATCGTATAAAAATTCCGATGGTATATTACCTTCATTT
>JALVAL010000249.1 GCA_027011205.1 Gammaproteobacteria bacterium | reverse complement strand
TTTTAAAATAACAACTTTTTCCTGGGGTGTGTAATTTTTCCGTTTCTTTTTCATTGAATTTTCCTCCTTTTGAGTATGTTAACTCAAACTGAGAAAAATTCCAATTCACGGTGAACCATTACAATTCCAGGGACGGACTTCTAACGAGGTAACTGCAACAACTTATTATCATTGATAATTTAAATTGTATACAAGCCATTTTTAGAGCCAAACTAATCAAATTTTCATACTCGTTTCAGATGTGTGGCCGCGCACAGCGGTCTTAAAACGCTTTTTACGAAACCATCAAACAAAAGTAAGCGTCAAATAAACCGCTTCTTTTAATTTATTCCAACATAGAAAACCTTGTCCTCTGGGCAAGGTCAGAGATCGTAGGCTTTGCCATATGATCGACTCAATGTTATCCTTTGATGGTGTTGTCCCCACAACTACCAGGCAAAGGAGTAACAATGAGTCGATTCATGAAGTTATCACAAATGTTATGGCATTGTCAGTACCATATTGTATGGGTACCCAAGTATAGGTTTCGGGTACTAGAATGAGCTATTGCAATAGAGGTTTCAAATTGTATTCGAGCTTTTTCGGAACAGCAAGATGCTGAAATTGTAGAGTTGAGTGTCCAAATAGATCATGTTCACTTGTTGG
Organism: Gammaproteobacteria bacterium; assembly: GCA_027011205.1. Taxonomy (GTDB): domain Bacteria; phylum Pseudomonadota; class Gammaproteobacteria; order GRL18; family GRL18; genus JANELJ01. Next base: position 2,068 of record JALVAL010000249.1, on the reverse strand, counting down.
TGATGGTGCCACCTAAGGTTTCGATATCGAAATACGTAGGTATAGTAAAAGGCCGGACGGCCATCAGAGTTTTGAACAAATTCAAACAATTGAAAAAGAGGCCATATTGGGGTAATCATTTTTGGGCCCGAGGGTATTGTGTTGATACCGTGGGTCTGGACGCGGAAATGATTAGGAAGTATGTAAAATATCAGGAGGCTCAAGAGCGTAGAACTGAGCAGTCGAGACTATTTTAAATTAATAAAAGGGGGGCAACTAATCCTTGCCCTCTCCGGGGGCAAGGCAGAGTATCCCCTTCTAGGGGTTCTCAAAACCGGCCCCTCAGGAGCCGGTTTTTTATTTGAATGCAAAGCAGGTGAAAATTATAAGTGCAGGAATATATATGCTATTTTGAAGATCATAATGTGATCCTAACGCAGTAATAGAGCAAAAATGCTCTTTTTTGAGGTAACCTCAAGATTCATTGAGATATTGTTGGATAAGCTCATAAACACGGGAGCTCAACACCAGCCTGAAATAGCCAATACGGTGGTAAGCGGTTAAATAACAGCGCCTTTTAATCTTTTCAAATTCATGGCATATGGTTTGGAGATGCCATGAATTCATCGATTGTTTCCTGGCTGACCCTGTTTGGCAATAACTCCAGGAGTTCGTCCTGTTCTTTGACATGAATGATTTTTTCCAAGAGATATTTCAGGTATGTCTCAGGGTTAAGGTTATTGATTTTGGCTGTTTCTATCAGGCTGTAGAATAAGGCGCTGGCCTGAGCCCCTTCGGGTGAGCCAGCGAATAACCAGTTTTTTCGTCCAACCACGAAGGGACGAATGGCGTTTTCAGCCAGGTTGTTATCCGGCCTGAGGATGCCGTTTTCCAAATAAACAATCAGCCGATCCCACTGATTCAAGGTATATTTGATTGCTTTGCCCAGCAATCCTTTAGGTGGTGCCTGGGGATAGGTTTCCCGCAACCAGTCACCAAATACTTCCATGATCGGTTTGGCTTTTTCCTGTCGCATCAGGCAACGTTTTTCAGGCGTCCATTCTTTAGCCTCTTTTTCAAGGGCGTAGAGTTGCCGGATATATTCCAGGGCTGTTTCCGCCGCCAGTTTTTTCTGGTTGCCGGATTTGCGATTGGCTTTGACTGCCTCATCAAACTTGCGGCGGGCATGAGCCATACAACCCATCAGGGTAATATTCTCATTATCTTCCAGGATATTATAGCCTTGATAGCCGTCTGTCTGGACATATCCATGATAACCATCCAGGAAATCATGAGCAACCTGTCCGGAACGACTTGGTTCATAATGGAACATGACCACGGGCTTATCTACCAATCCACCTCGAAATACCCAGATATAAGATTTGGAGGTATTCTTGCGGTTTGGTTCTTTCATAACCTGGAAGCTGGATTCATCGGCATTGATCAACGGTCCTGAACGAATCTCCTGTTGCATCAACGGGAGTAAAGGACTGCATAGATCAGCTATTTTAATCAACCAATTGGACATTGTTGCCCTGGTTAAGGTAATGCCATGCCGACGAAATCGCTTTTCCTGCCGATAGAGGGGCAGGGATTCGACAAATTTGCTGACAATAATGTAAACCACCAAAGAAATGGTCGCCATGCTCTTGGAAATTATTTGCAGCGGCGGCGGAGCTATTTTGACCGTTTGGCCATCAGACTCCACCCCTTCACAACCCCGGCAGGCGTATTTGGGACGGATATGTTTGATGACCTTGTATTTTGCCGGTTCTACGTATAGTTGTTCCAGAGTGTCTTCACCAATACGGGTCAACCGGCAACCACAGGCACAAACCTTTTCTTTCTCAGGAATATCATGGATAATTTCTTCCCGGGGCAGACTGTCCGAGAAAGGCTTGCGACCAGTCTTTTTGCGGGTATGTTTTTCAACGACAACGGTTTCCGGTTCAGTGACGGCAACCAGGACTTCACTTTCCAATCCGGGGAGAAACGATTGTCCCGGCATTAATTGTTCAAAATCAAACTTTTCTGTCCGAGGACCAAATATTTTGGCTCGCAGCAGGGAAATCTGTTCCTTAAGGGACTC
>JALVAL010000248.1 GCA_027011205.1 Gammaproteobacteria bacterium | reverse complement strand
CGCGTTTTTCCTGCAGAGACTGTTTATGACTCATTTCGCTCATGACATACCTCCAAAATTATTGATTTTGGACCATATGCCATGGCTGGAAATAAATTAAAAGAAGCGGTTTATTTGACGCTTACGAAACAGGAGATTGATCTGCTACACATACAACCAGGCAAACCTCAGCAAAATGCGTATATAGAAAGATATAATCGAACCGTACGTTATACGAGTCAATCCCATTCTTAGTTGAAATTCCCTCCAGCCTCATCCCCGTTACGCTGCCTGTTCGTTTTCTTGAGTAATATGGTTAATATTTAAATCTTTCATGATAGCTTTTTGTAATGCCGGTAAATGGCGATAGCCCATCAGTTTTCTCAGACGAGGTTCTATATCCAACAATGCAGCTGCCAGCCAGCGATGTTTTTGGTTGGAATTTTTCCAGTGGTCAACCTTGCTGCAGCGTTCTTCCGCCTGGGAATTGACTGATTCAATGATGTTTGTTGTTTTCAGTGACCTGCCAAGCAAAGGAAACAGCCCTAAACGGTGCAGGGTCAGGGTTTCTTCAAAACCTTCATCAAGGCTGCGCACTGCTGATTCATTGATGATTGCGAGTTTTGAACGAATCTTCAGCAGCTCCTGCCTGGCTTCATTATAGCTTGGTCGTTCATAAGCCTGCTGCAGGCATTTACGCCAATATGCCTGATCTCTTTTCGGTAAGTATGAAACAATATTCTCTCGTTTATGCCATTGACACCGCTGAACCAATGCTCGTCCCCCAAAAACTTTTCTGACTGCAGATCGAAATCCCTTGCTGCCGTCAATAACTACCAGGAGACCACAGCTTATATTCAAACCACGATCTATAAGTGATTGAAAAAACTGGGAGATACTTCGTTCATTCTCAGTTCCTGTCTGGATAAAGCCAAGAAAGTGTTTATTCCCATCGACGGTTACGCCAAGGGCAATCACCATCTCATCTTCAGCAAAGCTCTTGCCATCCACAAACATCGCTACTACATTGAGCTCCGATAAATCCCGTTCCTGAAACTTGCGTAATTCCGCAGCACTCATCTGGATGAAATTTCGTGACACTGATGAACTGGAGATACCTATGGCTCCAGGAATATCTTTTGCCGCCCGTTCATAATTACGGCAGGAAATACCATATAATACCTGGCGAAACATCATTTCATTCAGTTCCCCACCATGATGAAGATTATCATAGCTTTGCAGGCGTATTTCTCCTTTAGGACCTCGTACACGGGGAACCCTGATCGGAATTCGCTGGCCAGCCAATTTTACTGATCCAGGGTTATTGCCATACCGGTAATTCCTCTGAGTATTGCCTTTACGCTTATGTGCCTGCCCTGCAAGTTTACTCACTTCTTTGTCCAATTCCTCATAAACCGCACATAATCCTATGGGTATCAAAGCCCGGATTAATTCCAGTCGGGTATCCATATCTTGTTCCTGATATTCTTCCCGTTTGATAATCTTTGGCTGCCCCATCTTTTTTGATTTCTTGCGCTCTCTGACTAATTGTGGCATCTTAGACATTGATGGCCTCCTTCTTTCTGATGTTGTTTTTTTTTGCTGAAAATACTTTATCAGAGGTTGGAGGTCATTTCAATTTCAACTAAGAATAGCACACTCTCATCTAAAATGATAACTGCGTATCTATCCAGCCGGGCAAACATTTCTTCCAACTCTAACCCTTTACGGGCTCGCTGGAGTTCTTGGACCAGGGCGGTGGCCTGGTAGTAACGCACCCTGACATTTTGCTCTATCAAGCCATTACAGATGGCTGCGGCCAAGTGCGTTTTCCCTGTGCCGCTTGGCCCGAAGAAAAGAAGGTTTTCGCCACGATTAACCCAGCTTGGGTCAGATGCCAACACCTCTATTTTTCCGGCATTCATCTCTGGAAGATGGTTGAAGTCAAAGGAAGACAGGCTTTTGCCAATGGGAAGTTTTGACTCCTTGAGGTAACGGGCTATACGTCGAGTATAACGACCATTTATCTCCTCTTCACATAATACCGTCAGGTATTGAGCGGGGCTCCATCCTCTTTGCTCGGCATAGTCTAAATATTTTTCCCAGTGAGCAGCAATGGTGGATAGTTTTAATTGTTTTAACAAGACAGGTAATGCTGCTGGGGGATTCATTAATGCACCCCCTGTAAACAACAACTCAACAGGCTATCATAATCTGATGCCGGTGGCTGGTTGACTTGGATCTCGGGAACACCCTGATCTCTGGATTCAAATTTGTTTTGCAATTTGAGAAGACTGGGAAGCGTCGAACCGGCCATGAGCTCCTGCAGATACTCTCCTAACTGCTGCTCGCAATCTGCCCGGTGAGCCAAGGACAAAATTCCAACCATGGTTTTGCAGGCCTTGCGGGCCTCCATCTCCTTATCCAGCCAACCCCATACCGTTTTATATGTTTCATCGGATAGCAGGTCATCTCTTATTTGGGAATACCTGAAAGCCTGGGGTTTCTTCTCGAGACTGCCGATAACATGGCGATAATCCACCTGTCGACCACGGTGATTATTATCAGAAACAAAGACCCTGGGCAGGGTGACAGTGAGGGTATTGCCAAGGTAACCTTCAAGTCGGCTGTCATATATATGAACACGGAGTCTTTCGCCAATCAGGCGAGACGGTACTGTATATAAAATTCGCTTGACCTGGATAGTACTCGTGGTGCTGACCGGTACCACTATCTC
>JALVAL010000247.1 GCA_027011205.1 Gammaproteobacteria bacterium | reverse complement strand
TCACTAAGGCGGTCACTGACAAGAATATGAAAAAACGGCTGCAAAATTTGATACAGGTATTGAGAGGAAGCATTGAAGCAAAAACAGAACAAACCAATAGAGCCGCTAATTCTGCACTGCGATTAGGTTATTTTTTATGCAAGGGACTAAGAGATAATGCGGAAGCCTTGCGGCCTGCAAAAAAACGTTATCAAAAATCCTGTGTGGATAAGGTAAGCAATGCTGGTTACTGTAAAATGTCTTCCAGGCGGATTTCGCGAAGTGAAAAAATTATTCACAAAAATCTCGATTATTACGCAGATACTATTCCACAAACAGCACTGGATTATTCAGAAGCTACTTTAGATCAGCAAAAACAAATTTTAGCTCGGATATTAAAAGAAAGAAAACTGGGCTCCATCATTCAGTTTCTTGAAATCTACAGAAAACACTTGAATCAGTTTGCCTCAAATGGCATGATAAAAAAATCTGACTGGTTTGATCAGTGTATTTCAGTAAAAATGTAAATTAAGGAATAAATTTATGTTTAATAAGGTTTTTTTATTATTGTTATTATTTTCAGGCTTGATGTTAACGGGATGTGAGACTGGAGCAAGCCGGACATCCTCAGGACAGCAATCCCAGGAACCCGTGCATCCTTTAAATTCCAGATCGGATATTAAAGCTGTCCAGCAAGGGTTAAAGTCTAAAGGATATAATCCCGGTCCAGTGGATGGTTTTATGGGAAAAAAAACCAGTAATGCAATCCGTCAGTTTCAGAAAAATGAAGGTTATCCTGTAGATGGACTGGCTACGACAAGGTTATTAGCTCAACTTCAACCCGGTTATAAATCATCTGGTCAGAAAAGCTATGATGATTCAATTGTTGGACAATCCACAGCACAGTCAGCCGCAGCAGGTGCTGTGATAGGGGGGGTCCTGGCCGTTGTTACAGGCCATAAAGATGATGCAGTAAAAGGTGCAGCGGCGGGAGCTGTAATAGGGGGCGCTGCAGATGTTGCCGTAAATGCCTATCGGGTTAATCAGGCAGAAACTGAACATCAGTTAAATATATCAATTGACCAACTGCGCAGGGAAAATGAGGAACTTAAGAGAAATATTGATGATGCAAAAGAGCTGATCAGAGAAGACCGGGTAAAAATAAAGCAAATACAAAATCAGTTAAAGCAGCAACAGCTGACAAAAAAACAAGCTCAAAAAAAATATAAACAACTTGCTCAAAACAGACAATCTTTACAAACAACTTATAATGAGTTGTTAAAAAAACAAAAACAGTGGCAGCAATATGCTAATGCTCCCGGGGCAACAAATGATGTGATTAATGAGGTTAACAAACTGAATGCGGAAATTGCTTCTTTAAGAACACAACTGGATGAACTTGATCAATTACGTTCAATATCAATTACAGGCTAAGAATATGAAAAAAACTACAGGTTTATTAAGGCTGCCGATGGTTTTATTAGCTTTTTTTTTAATAGTATCAGTATTGTTATCAGGCTGTGCTACGACCGTATCTGATTGTGACCCTGCCGTCAGAAAGAATACTCTGGCAACAGCAAGTTGTATTTTTAGTGATAATGGTTACAAAGCAAGGCAAATCAGTCTTGAAGCCTCTTTAGCAGAAGAAAAATCAATTGCTGAATCCCAGAAACAAATATATGCTTTGTTAAATCTTGAAAGAAGCGGGGTATCGAAAAGTCTTAGCAGCACCCGGGCACAATATAAAAAGTTAACTAAAACTTTAAATGATCTCATTGCTCAAATCAGTAAAAATAGTCGGGGTAATAAAGCGATACAACAAAAAATTGATACCTTGAAAAATAAAATGTCTACCCTTGATAATACCACCAGCAGTGCACAAAAAAAATTGGCTTTAAGTGCTTTATATGCTGAAGTTGATAGTTTAAAGAAAGAACTGGGTTATCAATAATTACAATATGGAATGGGATTCTACTCAAGTCCTGATATTAAGCTAACATGGATTTTAAGGTGATACGCTATGAAAATGATTAAATATATTTTCGGGCTGTTTTTTTTCTTGATATTCACTGCACAGCCGGTATTTGCAGCTGATTTTATTGATATTAAAATTCAAACAAATGAGACCAAATCGGACGGTCTTCCCTGGGATGGATGTCCGAGCACTTTCTGGGATCCCCCAATACCGGGTAAAAGTATCTTTGGCAATCTTATGTATAATCCAGGTGAACCAAATCCTCCTGAAATCAGGCTTATGATGATCAGAGAGAATGGTAAAGTAGAGCCACACATTAATAATGCCTGCAATGATACTATGGAATGTGAATTTCCCAAAATTCCCTATAAAAATGAAGTGTTGGGTTTTATTCTTTTTGATAAGGACATAAGCTCTCATGATTTAATAGAAGCCGTTGTTCTGGTACCCAGTAAATCACCAGCATGGGAAGCACGGGCCAAAAAGGTTCGAAAAAAACTTGAAGCTCAACTGCCAGGATTTGCTATGGCTGAAATGAATTTTTGTCGGGGGCCAAGAGCACCCAAAAAAATAAAAATAGAACCTATTGCTTTAGAGGATTGCCCTCAAAGTATAGGATGTCAGTTAGGCAACTCCTACTGGAGTGTTAATAAATCAAGTGGCAAGGTTGATCCATGGAAGTGGTAGTTTATCTACTTGTTCTGTGCAATACGTTTTTTGCCTACTCCTCGAGCGATATCCTTATTAAAACATCTGGTATACATAAT
>JALVAL010000246.1 GCA_027011205.1 Gammaproteobacteria bacterium | reverse complement strand
GAAGAAATAGTCAATCGCACACAGTTGAAAAATGTTTTTCTACATGTTGATAATAATAACAGAAGCAGTGTGCTGGCATCTGACAAAGCCAATATAGAAACCGATCCACGACAGGGTGCACGTTATATTGTATTTCAAAATGGTAATCGTTATGACGGTGTCTCCGGAGCCCTGGAACACAGGGCCATTAAGTTCAAGGATTACGGGGTGTTGCTGGAAGGCCAGGGCAGGGCGGTTATTAAACTGGATCGTGATGCTTTACCGCTTAAGGAGTTAACAGCTAGTGATAATCTCTATTATAAGGCAGAATTACAATGGCGGATCTCACAAATTCTGATGATGATTATTCTGGCTCTGCTGGCCGTACCCTTAAGTAAAACCTCCCCACGTCAGGGACGTTACGGGAAAATGGCATTAGCGGTACTGATTTATATTGTTTATTCTAATTTATTACTGGTTGCAATGAACTGGTTACGTAAAGGTGTGGTCGAAGCTTATATTGGTATGTGGTGGGTACATCTGCTATTTTTTGCTCTGTTCCTGTTTCTGTTTGCCCGTCAAATGGGCTGGCTAAGCGGGTTAAGACGAAAAAGTCATAATGTGATGCACTGTCCGGATGAATTTGATGAGATGCTGAATGACTGAGCTGATGACTAAAACAGGTCGTAATTTTATACTCTATTGGAGTTTAAATTACACTGATGCTGATAAAGTTATAACAGGTCATTCTGTCTGATTAATCTCTCATTCACTTTTGGATGATATACTGATAAACATATTTTAACTTTTAAATGGAATCGCTATGAAGTATCTATCATTTTTATGTCTAATTATTTTCAGTCAATCTGCTTTTGCCAATAAATGTATTGATTTAATGCAGAAAGAGGCGTTTTACGAAGCTGCTGATGTCTGTACTTCGATGGCCAGAAAAGGAGATAAAGCGGCTCAGTTTGCCATTGGTGTGCTCTATTATCAGGGTAATGGCGTAATGGCCGATACGTCAAAATCTCAGAAATGGATGCGTAAGGCCGCTGAGCAGAATCATCGACAGGCTCAGTATAATCTGGGTATTATGCTGGCAAATGGACAGGGAAGTCCTGCTGATCTGATCAGTGCCTATGCCTGGCTTAAGATTTCAGCAGATAATGGTTATGCACCAGCCGAAGATTCGGTTAAACAACTGGGTGCAGAATTATCATCGACTGAGAAAAAGGCAGCAGAGCAGAAGATTAATAAGCTGAAAAAACAATATAAATTATAACAAATGCTGGTTTTGTATATTCATGGCTTCAACAGCTCACCGGCATCCTATAAGTCTCGATACTTTAAACAGTTTCTGGATGCCAAACATCCAGGAAATGAGTTTATTTGTCCGGAGCTGCCCGACTATCCGCAACAGGCTATTGAGTTACTGAGCCGGATTATTGAATCCAGTCAGGTTCAGTCAATTGCTTTAGTCGGCAGTTCTCTGGGGGGCTTTTATGCCGCCTGGCTGGCTAATAAATATAATCTCAGGGCAGTGCTTATTAATCCTGCAGTTAATCCGCAGGAATTATTAGTGGATCTGCTGGGTAAAAATACCAATTATTATTCGGGACGTGAATACGAACTGACAAGAGAGCATATTGAACAGCTTAAAGCCCTACAGGTTGGTGTGATTGAAAATATCGAAAAGTTTATGGTATTACTGCAAACCGGTGATGAGGTGCTTGATTATCGACTGGCTAATAAAAAATACATCCAGAGTCACTTGATAATTGAGCAGGGAGGCAATCATTCTTTTGAGGATTTTCCTTTATATTGTGAGGAAATCTATCAGTTTCTGGCCGGATAATGCTCATTATTACCAGGGAACTGAGCGCTTTAAACCTTGCGTTTTTTTCTGACTGAGGACTCTTTAACAATATGTGAATCCGAAAATATATCCTGTATAGAACGTTTTTTTCCATCCACCAGCTTCCATAGCAAACCAGCGAATCCAAGCAGAAACACACTATACAGCCAGGGTGAACCCGTCAATGCTCCCTGGGACAGCCGCTGATAGAGAAACAGGGCTGCTATCCAGGGAAAGCCGGATGCAAAAAAACGTAATAATGTCTGTGTCCAGCTTATGCCGTGCTCCAGGTCACTTTGCAGTCGTAGTGACCAGCTGCGCAGGCCTAGAGTTTGTCCGCCATGCCGCCAGAACCAGGCAAAGAAAAACCAGCTAACTATAAACATATAACTATAAAATAATGGCCCGCTAAACTGTGTAGTGCTCAGATTCTGAGTATTGGCTGAATCAACATGGGTGAACATCTGTGCAGGTATAATATAAACAATTCCTGCCAGCAGCCAGACTGCACAGAGCAGCAGAAAATCATATAACCAGGCACCCAGTAACCGCATAATAGAGGCTGGGGGCAGTTGGGGTGAATTATTACTTTGCTGTGATGATGTTTTATTACTCATATCTCTCACTTGAAATTAACCTTATGCTTCTACAATTTACTATTTTACTTTTTTTCTGTCGTTATGGACAACTATCCGAAATGGACATATAAATAGAAATTTACTTATAAGGGCACAAAGAATCGCTATCTTTGGTACTAATATGGTAACTACTCAGCGTATTCATCTTTTATCCCACTTCGGCGTTATTATCGTACTCAAATGGTCACATATTTGTGTATATGCTCATATTCTCCGTGCGCCTCTTTGAGGTAGCGAAGCTATTGTAGCTTGAAC
>JALVAL010000245.1 GCA_027011205.1 Gammaproteobacteria bacterium | reverse complement strand
ATATGAAAGTTTGGAAAATTCACCTTGTCTTGGGACGGGCAGACGGGCGGAGTAATCTTTCTTTTTCATTCTCAATGCCCAGTTTCGCAGGTGAATAAATGGGGTTACCAGATCATGGCGAACAAGAAATGAAACCTGAACAATCAGGAACAGTCCGGAAACCAGAAAAATAATATTCAGCCATATTAATATCCGGCTGGAAATAAGCTGGTTGATAGAAAGAAAGCTCAGCATTGAAATAGCAATGAGCAGGCCGCCAAGAGTAATAATCGGTAGAAATAAACGGCTGTATTTCAGTCGGATGGGCTGACTGGAGAGATCCTTTTTATTTCGGTTCCGTCTCTGTATCTGTTCAAGTGGCATGATGGAGAAAATTCACTGCAAATAGAGAGTCTAACAGAAGAGCAGAGATATTGTTACTCTGCTCCTGCGGGACTTCTTAAAAATTAATTATTGTCCAGGTGACTTATAATTGGGATCGTTAGGATTTTTAAAGATAAACTGCTTTTCTTCACCCTCTATCTCAACATAATCAATTTCCATACCATTTAAGATGTCCGACATGTCATTATTAACTATCAGGCTGACACCACGAGATTCATAAAGAGAGTCATTTTCCTGTTGAGTATCAAACCCCATCAGATATTGAAAGCCTTTAATTTTTGAATGCTGGGTAACGGCAATTCTTAAGGGATCATCTGTGCCGCTGGTCTTAATCTGCTCTAAAATCTGATTGGCTGCATCTTCTGTAAGTTTTATCATGTTTCCTCTCGCTTGTTTTTTGCTTGGTCAATGATGAGTGACTGTTTATGTTGCTTAATAAATTCAGTAAAACGTGCTGCCCAGTGATTTTGAGTGGTGTCCTGTAAGTGCGCATAGCAGGCCAGCAGATTTTTATAAATAATACCGTCATGGCGGCCGTCAATACCGCTGCCTCGAAGTATGGTATAGGCATAATTCAGAGGGCGGGTGATATTGATCAGGTGTGAATAATGAAATTCATGGGCAGAAATAATCTTATCAGTACTGTGAGCGGCATTTTTATCAGTACCTGTATCGGGCCAGGGCATGAGCGGTGTTTCACTAAAGCGGATCAAACCACGCCCCTGAGGTGTTTCTTCCATTTTAGCATCAGCAGGAATAATTCCGACCATCTTATGCTGCTCTTTATGCCAGATAATATTGCGACACAAATACATCAGACCACCGCATTCAGCATAGGTTGGTAAACCATTTTCAATAGCGTTAAAAAGTGATTGACGAAATGTTGAATTATTATGTAATTCCAGCAGACGTTCCTCCGGAAAACCACCGCCAATAAACAGGCCGTCAATATTATCGGGTAATTGTTGATCTCTGAGTGAATCAACCTCAATCAAGTGTGCTCCCGCCTGCTCAAGAGCTTCCAGATCTCCGGGGTAATAAAAACCAAATGCACTGTCATTAATATAAGCCAGACGAATATCACCGGTGAGCGGGCGGGTATTGGGGACGGATTTAATAACACTTTTCAGATGTATGGGTGAATGATGATGGCTGATATCAATAATTTCATTCAGATCGACCTGAGCTGAAATAATGGCACCAATATCATCGATTTTTTTCTGCGCATCTCCATCTTCATTACTCGGCATCAGCCCCAGATGGCGTTCCACAATTTCAAGGCGTTTGTCCTTGTGTATCGCACCCAGAACAGGGACATTGGTATAATGTTCAATGACTGCTCGCAGCTTGCTTTCGTGTCGAGAGCCACCTAACTGATTTAAAATAACCCCGGCAATATTAATACCTGAGTCAAATGCCTGATACCCAAGAATAAGCGGTGCTATACCCCGGGTCATTCCCCGGGCATCCAGTACCAGTATGACCGGAGCATCCAGTAGTTTGGCTATGGCTGCATTACTGTTACTGCCGTCCAGATCCAGACCGTCATATAGTCCTTTATTGCCCTCTATAATACTGATATCGGAAGTGATAACTTTTCTGGAAACCAGTTGCAGAATTTCGTCTCTGGACATGGTATTGAAGTCCAGTGAGTAACAGGGACGACCTGCCGCGCTGCCATGCCACAGAGGATCAATATAATCAGGTCCCTTTTTGAAGGGTTGAACACTGAGTCCCTGGTGTTTCATGGCTGTCAGTAAACCAATAGTAATGGTGGTTTTTCCAGAGGACTTATGGGCAGCAGATATAAATAAAGGTGTTGATGAAATTGGCATTTAATATCAATAGGGATGAAATATTATTTTTCAAGTAAGCAGTACGGATGCCAGCAAAAATCGGTGAAACAATTTATTCCTATAAATAGAGCTCACATCAACATTTTTTAGTGGCCTGATAGCTTATCAGAATATAAGTGTCGATTTGGTAACAGCCGGCCATAAAAAAAGGCCGCATAAGCGACCCCTTTTGAGTTCAGTTGCTGAATAAACAACTAAGGTTTAAAGGCTATAAAATTAGCGCTTCCAGCCTGAACTTTTTTCGTCATGAGCCAGATCCAGAACCTGAACGGCTTTGTCCATGAAGTCATTTTTGTATGATTCCAATGGATGACCTGCTCCAGGATTATAATAATCATCAGGATGCATACCATTTTCATGTTCAAATTTAATAAAGTCTCTTTGCATTTGAAGTAATTCTTGAATCAGTTCTGCTTTAGTGCTCATTATATATCTCCGAAAAACTGAATTTAATCAGTTATAAGCTAAATATTTCGACATAATATATCTG
>JALVAL010000244.1 GCA_027011205.1 Gammaproteobacteria bacterium | reverse complement strand
AAATAAAGCAGGACAATATATAAAACTATCCAGTGATAAACCGGATCCACACTGGCAAATAAGTTTACTACATTGAGAATAACAACATCTGCCACTTTTGATATTGAAATATTAATTCTGCTCTGTAATACTTACCTATAGTAAGTACTTAAGGGAATTCTGCTGTTTCTTCCAGCCTTTTTCCAAACCTAAATTTTGCACAGGCAAAAGACATACGAGATTATCCAGTTATATGGAATTTTTTAGAGAAATAAACGGTTTTAAATTAGCTCAGCAGGATTTACAGAAATTACTCTCCATTCATAATCTTCCTGTACTGTGTCAGTCAATATCCTCGGTAATTTCAGATCAACAGACTCATGGAGTTATTTATTGTATCTGGGGTGAATTCAGGATTAATCGTGAACCGTTAAAACATGGTATTCGTTTCTCTTTACCAAATTGCCCCAATGCTTTTGTCTGGACTATTACCGTAGAAGATGATAACGAAAAAATTCTTATTCATGCTACCATTAATAAAAGAGCGCATGATAAGGATTTTCTTGATTCTATTGAGGTATTTATCAACGACTGGTCCGACGGGATAAAGCATAATTTAAACCGGCAGGAATAACATTCCATAGTTATTATTAGAGGCTGTTTATCTTTCATTTATTACTATTGGACATATTAATTGTCGTCTAATATAAAATGCTGCTTTAATAATTCTAAATCTGTCTCGACAGGCATAACGGGTAAACAATTTCTTAAATAGACGCCATAACTTTTATTAAACAAACGAGGATCGGCAATTACCAGTATACCAGTATCGCTGCCATCTCTGATTAAACGACCTGCTCCTTGTTTTAAGGCCATTGCTGCCTGGGGTAGCTGTAACTGATAAAAAGGATTGATACCCTGCTGCCGCAGGAATTCAATTCTCGCCTGCAGCACCGGCTCACCGGGTGAGGCGAAGGGCAGTTTATCCAGCACCACACAGGATAATGCCTGACCTTTTACATCAACACCTTCCCAGAAACTGCTGGTACCCAATAAGACTGCTTTTCCTGTTTGTTTAAACTGGCTTACCAGCTGTTGTCTGGGTGCATCACCCTGTACCAGCAGTATAAAGCCCGAGTCCGATAACAGCTGTCGAGCTTCATTCATAGCCCGATACGAAGTAAACAGCAGAAAGGCTTTACCCTTAAGCCATTTAATCAGAGGTAAAATATTTTCTATCAATGCCCGGATATAATTCTGTTCATCAGGCATTGGCATCCCCGCTGGAATATAAAGAACGCATTGTTTAGAGTAATCAAAAGGGCTATTAAAACGGGCAAACCGAACCTGATTCAGACCCAGCTGTGTGGCAAAATAATTAAACTGAGCGCTTAGCGATGAGGTTTCATTATCGTTTGCATCAGGCTGCTGGACACTTAATGTCGCTGAAGTAAATACCCATGAAGCCCTTAATTTATCAATTTTAGTCTTAAAGGATTTACCGACCATTAGCGGCGTAAAATTTATTTCAAAGCCGTTCTTATGACATTCAAACCAGTGCACATAATGATTTTGTTCCATGTCTTTTTGTTGATAAAAGGTCAGTTCAGTAAATGCAGTCAGCACTTTTTCAGCTCGATGTGAAAAAGACTCCAGCTCGGTACTAACCGGAGCAATTTTGTGTAGAAAATGAGTTAATTTTTTTAATACATAAATCACTTCATCTGTCAGGGGCTTAATGGAATGTTGAATGTCCGACCATCTGCCCCGTTGTTTGTATCGACTCAATACCAGGGACAGGTCATTAAGCAAGCGCAGTATATCCTGACTTAATCGGCTAAAGGATTGTATTGATGATGCCTGACTTTTCAGTTCCTTACGGACATCCTGTAATAACTCCCTGAGCTGATGTGATGATATGCGTTGTGAGAAGAACCGGGTGGCAATATCCGGCAGCTGATGAGCTTCATCAATAATATAATTAACCGCCGCAGGAAGAATTTCACCCAGCGAATCATTTTTTATAGTCAGATCCGCCATAAGTAAGTGATGATTTACAATCAGCAAATCAGCACACATTGCCTGCTCTCTGGCTTTTAATACATAACATTGTTGATGATTTGGGCAACCGCTGCCCAGACAATTATCGGTTGTTGAGGTTACAATTGACCAGACCGGCGACTGCTCTTCCAGCATGCTAAATTCTGCCCGATCAGCAAAGCGGGTCTGATGAAGATATTTATTCAGGGTTTGCAGATCAGACCGGGTCTGTTCATCATACCAGGATTCTGTATCCGCTTTTTCCAGACGATATAAACAGACATAGTTTGCCCGACCTTTAAGCACACTGACATTGACCTTGCGCTGAATTAAAGGCTCCAGTACTTTAGAGATTAAGGGCAGGTCTTTATAGTAAAGTTGATCCTGAAGGTTTCGGGTGCCAGTGCTGATAATCGACTGTTGTCCGGATAATAGTACCGGAACCAGATAGGCAAAGGTTTTACCCGTTCCGGTACCGGCCTCACAAACCAGGTATTGAGATTGCTGCAGACTGTTCCAGACCTCAAGTGCCATTTGCAGTTGGCCAGTGCGGATATGATAATCAGGAATATATTCAGACAGCAAACCAGCCTGAGCAAACACAGCTTCCAGTTGAGAACTATTGTCTGACTTCGAGCTTATAAACCCGGCTCCGGCTCACCATTAGCATCATTACCTTGATCAATAGCAGGATCAGTCCAGTCACGACTCCAGGCCAGGG
>JALVAL010000243.1 GCA_027011205.1 Gammaproteobacteria bacterium | reverse complement strand
GCGTAAAAAAGCCAATGCCCATCTTGGCCTGGACCAATTGTCTGTCGATTCTCCGGTCTATTTTTCACTCAAAGAACTGTATTTGCATTTCAAACAGGCCAACGAACAACAACTTGATTTCGGCAAAACAAAAGGAACCCTGTACGGCGCTTTTGACAACTTCCTGGTGCGTTTTCAGTCCATGTACAACGACAAGCGCTACGATTTTCTGCTGCGTCCATCCAAACGAACCAAATCCGAAGACCTGGAAGACCTTTTAAGAGACTTTGTTGGTCTGGGTGAAGAAAAAAGACAGATCACCGTCATCGACCTAAGCCCAATTCCCTCTGATGTTCGCCCCATGGTATCGTCACAAATTGCCCGACTTGCCTACGAATTCAACTACTGGAACCCAAAACGGCGTGAATTCCCCATACTACTGGTATGTGAAGAGGCACACCAATATCTTCCCAAAGAGGGCGATCCCGCACTGGCAGCAACCCGCAAAGCAATGGAACGTATTGCCAAAGAAGGCCGGAAATATGGCGTGGCACTTTGTGTAATCAGCCAGCGTCCCACGGAATTGTCTGAAACTGTACTGGCGCAGTGCTCAAATTATCTGTGTCTGCGCATCAGTAACCCAGACGACCAGGCCTATGTTCGAGGACTGATGCCAGAAGGAGAAGCAGACATGGCGGAAACCCTTGCTTCCCTGAGTCGGGGTGAGGTACTTGCTGTTGGCGATGCCACACCTTTACCCACGCGTTTTCAAGTTGATATCCCCAACCCACCTCCAGCCAGTTCGGATGTACCCTTATCGAAGAGTTGGCGTAGTGGCCCTGATGACCTGGACGTGGCAGGTATTGTGCAACACTGGTGGAGGCAAAAGCGCTAAGGAAGCTCAGATATATTCTCAGTGCAATGATAAATGAGATGAAATGGCATCAACTGCGGGCAATCGCCGTATTATTACCTGGATTGATGGTACAGAAGTCGGACATTTCAGCCGATCAGCAACCATTCACGAATGAATCAGAGTTTCTCTGACACACAGCTGTAAATCATGTACTGCAGATTTATAAAAAAGCCAATCAGACAATATGTACACTTCGGTGTTCCAGGAATACGCCTTTACAAAAGAATTGCCCTGGTAATCAGCATATTTTTGTTTGGCTTCAACATCGCATGTGCTCAAGTATATAAAAAACCCGCTCAACCGTTCGAATCTACCTCCCTCCTTTCTTCTGCTGAAACTGCTGAAAAGCTCAAATTGCAGCATGCACAACAAGCGGCTGATCTACATCAGGTACTGAATTCATACCTGAGCCTAAGCACCATCTATTCCAAACAGGGAAATGCCCAGGCAATCATCGATCAAAACAAAAAAGCCATTGCCCTGGCAAGACAACTGAATAATAAACAAACCGAGGCTAACTTGTTGACCGACAGCGGTAGTGCCTGGGGAGAACTGGGTAATATCAAGGAAGATATAAGGCATCAATTTGCTGCAAAAGCCTTGTACGAACAGTTGGGCAATCAGGAAGGCATCGCTGCTACATTAAACAATATTGCAGCCAGTTATGCCGACATGGGAAATCACGAAAAATTTCTTGAGTACCAAAACAAGAGTCTGGAGATCAGCAAAAAACAAAATTTATATGCCGGTGTGGCTTTATCTCTTTTGAATCTGGGACAGCACTACAAGGAAGTGGAAAAAAATAATGTTGAAGCACTGGAATATTTTATGCAGGCTCTGGATATATTGGAAGCACATGCCAAAAAACCCGCTATTTACTATGCATTCAGCCTCGCATCCATCGCCTCCTCCCACTTTCTCCTGCATGATGCCAAAGCAGCGAAAACTTACAACAACAAGCTGAGACAAGTGGCAGAAGCCCACGGTTTTCAAAAATCACTTATTGACGTGGCAATCTTGGATGCAGAACTCTTTCTGGAAGCACAACAACTACAGCTTGCACATCAATCCCTGGATAGAGCAGAACATTTGGCTGAAAAGCTGCAGATAGACGCTAAAAAAATGCAGATATATCGCATTCGAGCTGACATCTATACCCTACAACAAAACTACAAACAAGCATTACACTATCATGATATGTATGCCAAACGCCGCATTAGCGAATTGGAAGATGAAAACCGACATCAGATTCTGGTCTCTCAAGCCTGGTTTGATGATCAGGAAAAACAGAAAACACTGGATCAATTGCAAAGGCAGAAAGTCGAGCAAAACCTGATGCTCAAAGAACAGTTGTTTACCGAACGAGCACTCAGTGCGGGTATTCTGGCTGTAACATTTGTTGTATTGATATTACTGATTCTTATCTATCAAGCTAGAAAATCACATATGTCTGCGGTCAAGGAAAGCCAGTCGCTGTCTCATGCAGTTAAGAAAGCAGAACAAGATGCACGGCAGGACGCCTTGACCGGATTGCTAAATCGACGCGGATTCATGGAGCTGTTGGAACATGAATATCTGCAGATGAAATATCGGCATACTGAGCTCACCCTGATTCTCGCAGATATCGATCATTTCAAGCGTATCAATGATAGCTACGGACATGAGTGTGGCGACAAAGCACTGAAAAAAATTGCTGCCTTCTTGAAACACAACATCAGAGAGCGTGATTTTATCAGCCGCTGGGGAGGAGAAGAGTTCCTTATCATGATGCCAAACACAGGAAGTGAAGCCGCCACTCATTTAACTGAGCGTATCCGTAAGAAACTAAGTGAAACCATTATTGGC
>JALVAL010000242.1 GCA_027011205.1 Gammaproteobacteria bacterium | reverse complement strand
TATTAGAATAAAATACTGTATTGAATTCTATTCTATTCTATTCTATGTGCTCCTAATGGGCCTGCCATCAGGTAGAGAGTATATAGCACTGAGTCAGCAGAAAATTTGGCAACCATCATTTTAGTAATATGAAAATTCTAAAAATATGGTGGTTAAATTATTGTTACTTAGAAGTGAGACGAAAATTGAGGTTTATCTGAATGCACTCAGAGAATAATTTAACAACTGAATCCAGTGACCATATAGAGGTTAAAAATACTACCTGCTATATGTGTGCCTGTCGTTGTGGTATCCGGGTTACCCTGAAAAATGGTGAAGTCAGGTATATTCAGGGTAATCCTGATCATCCCTTAAACAAAGGTGTGATCTGTGCCAAGGGTTCTTCCGGTATTATGAAGCAATACTCTCCGGCCCGGCTGACCAAACCGCTGAAACGTCGTAAGGGTGCAGAACGCGGTGATAATGATTTTGAAGAGATCAGCTGGGATGATGCCTTTGAAATTATGGAGCAACGTCTGGCGGAGATCCGCGCTACAGACCCCAAAAAGTTTGCACTGTTTACTGGCAGAGATCAAATGCAGGCTCTGACAGGGCTGTTTGCCAAGCAGTTCGGCACCCCCAATTATGCTGCGCATGGTGGTTTTTGTTCAGTCAATATGGCTGCGGGTATGATTTATACCATTGGTGGTTCATTCTGGGAATTTGGCGGTCCGGATCTGGAACGTTCCAAACTATTTATTATGTTTGGTACGGCTGAAGATCATCACTCTAACCCACTGAAAATTCAGCTGGCAGAATTTAAGCGTAATGGCGGTCGTTTTATTTCCGTAAATCCTGTTCGTACCGGATATTCTGCTATTGCTGATGAATGGGTGCCTATAAAACCGGGTACTGACGGAGCATTAATTCTGGCTCTGATTAATGAGATTATTCAATTAGGTCTGTATGACCGGGATTTTTTAATCCAGTACACTAACTCAGCTGAACTGGTTAATATTGATAAAAGCAGTAATGAAGAAGGTTTGTTTG
Organism: Gammaproteobacteria bacterium; assembly: GCA_027011205.1. Classification (GTDB taxonomy): domain Bacteria; phylum Pseudomonadota; class Gammaproteobacteria; order GRL18; family GRL18; genus JANELJ01. The sequence goes on along the minus strand of JALVAL010000242.1, from coordinate 8,542 downwards.
TCCGCCAGGGTGAAGCAGAAATTGATGACGCCTGTGTCGATAATCAAAATAAACTCTGGTGGGATCGACATGCCAATGGTGCAGTAAAGACGCATACTGAAGGTGCAGACCCGTATCTGCTGGGTGATTTTGAACTGGACAGCGGTACACAGGTTAAACCCGCATTTCAGATGCTGGTGGATCGGGTTAAGGACTATACCCCAGAATGGGCCTCATCCATTACCGGGATAGCCGTAGAAACCATCAAACAGCTGGCTCATGAAATGGGTATTACCGCGCGTGATCAGAAAATTGAACTGCCAATCCCCTGGACAGATAGCTGGGGTAATGAGCATGAAAGTGTGACCGGTAATCCGGTTTCCTTTCATGCCATGCGTGGACTGGCGGCGCACTCCAATGGTTTTCATACCATTCGTTCATTAAGTGTTTTAATGACTATTCTCGGGACCATTGACCGGCCTGGCGGCTTTCGTCATAAAGCACCTTTCCCGCGTCCCATACCACCCTGTGCCAAAACCCCTAAGGGTCCTGAAGGGGTACAGCCTAATACTCCTCTGGCAGGTATGGCGCTGGGCTGGCCGGCAGAACCCAATGATTTATTTGTTGATGAGGATGGCAGCCCGGTACGTCTGGATAAAGGTTTCTCATGGGAGTACCCGCTGTCTGTTCATGGTCTGATGCACAATGCCATTACCAACGCCTGGCGGGGTGACCCTTACCGAATTGATACCTTAATGATTTTTATGGCTAATATGGCCTGGAACTCCAGCATGAATACAGTGAGTGTCCGGGATATGCTCAAAGATAAAGATGAGGACGGTAATTATAAAATACCCAATATTTTTGTCTGTGATGCGTTTGAGTCTGAAATGGTCGCCTTTGCGGATTTAGTGCTGCCCGATACCTCTTATCTGGAACGTCATGATGTGATGTCCATGCTGGACAGACCCATTTCTGAGTATGATGGTCCGGTGGATTCTGTGCGGGTACCGGTATTGCCTCCCAAGGGTGATTCCCGACCATTTCAGGAAACTATTATTGAACTGGGATCACGCCTGAAATTACCGGCTTTTGTTACTGAAGACGGTAGCCGTAAGTTCCGGGATTATCCTGATTTTGTGGTCAATTATGAAACAGATCCCGGTTCAGGTATTGGTTTTCTGGCGGGCTGGCGCGGTAAGGCCGGTGAAAAATTTATGAAAGGTGAGCCTAATCCGAACCAGTGGGAGATGTATGAAAAGAATAATTGTGTCTACCAGTATCATCTGCCTAAATCCTACCAGTATATGCGTAACTTTAATGAAGGTTATCTGCAGTGGTCAAGAAAGCATCGTCTGACCCGTTTTGCAGAACCGATTACCATTCATGTTTATTCAGAAATATTACAGAAATTCCGACTCGCTGCACAGGGTAAATTACCGGGTAAACAACCGCCGGAGCATTTACGTAAGCGGGTAGAAACCTATTTTGATCCCCTGCCTATGTACTATGTGCCTCTGGAGTCACAACTGACGGATACTCAGAAATATCCTCTTAACGCTGTGACTCAGCGTCCCATGGCCATGTATCATTCCTGGGATTCACAAAATGCCTGGCTGCGTCAGATACATACGCATAACTATCTGCATATCAACCCCCAGACTGCTCAGGCAAATGGTATCTCGGACGATGACTGGATATGGGTAGAATCCATGCACGGCAAAGTGCGTTGTCAGTGTCGTGTGAGTGAGGCTGTTGAGCCGGGGACAGTCTGGACCTGGAATGCCATAGGTAAGGCTTCGGGGGCCTGGGGACTGGACAAAAAGGCCAATGAATCTCAACGCGGCTTTCTGCTCAATCATCTTATTTCTGAGGAATTACCGGAAAATCCTGATGGTGATCATCTTTCCAACTCTGATCCGGTAACCGGTCAGGCTGCCTGGTATGACGTTAGAGTCAGGATTTATAAGGCGGATGACAGTGAACCGGCACAAACATCGCCCCAGTTTAAAATGCAAAAACATACACCGGGTACCCCCAGACGTAAGCCAAAATGGCAGGCCTTCTTTGCCGGCATGGGAAAATTTAAGGGAGATGCCAGATGAGCCAGTTAGCATTAGTTATTGATTTAAATGTCTGTGTGGGATGTCATGCCTGTGTGACCAATTGTAAAGAATGGAACACCTCCGGCAGCGCCGGTGCCTTAAGTGATGATAATCCTTATGGCAAAGATCCCAGCGGAACTTTTTTTAATCGTGTACAGACTTACGAAATAGGTGAGTTTCCTAAAACAGAAACCCTGCATTTTCCTAAATCCTGTCTGCATTGTGAGGATCCTCCCTGTGTGCCGGTGTGTCCAACAGGAGCCAGTTATAAGCGTGAAGAAGACGGTATTGTACTGGTTGATTACGACAAGTGCATTGGCTGCCGTTATTGTTCCTGGGCCTGTCCTTATGGTGCGCGTGAAATTGATGAACATCAGAAAGTGATGAAAAAATGCACGCTTTGTGTAGACCGGATTTACGATGAGAGTCTGCCGGAACGGGAAAGAAAACCTGCCTGTGTACTGGCCTGTCCAACCAGTGCCCGTTTATTTGGTGATGTACATGATCCGGATTCTGAGGTATCAGTAGCGATTCGGGAACAGGGTGGTTATCAGCTGATGCCGGAATGGGGAACGAAACCCTCAAACCATTATCTGCCCAGACGTAAGAATCATGTTTCTTACCATAAGGATGAGCTGGAACGTGCTGATAATCCATTGAAGAAAGAAGATTATCAGGTGGATGCATCTGAACCTTCACTGGATGATGTTACCAGTTGGTAAAAATGTTCCTTTTTTGGGGTGTGCTACAAAGGCCCATAATCCGTATCTGCTAAGAGTTGTTACTCAAATTGTGTTGGATATAAATAAAATTCGTTAGTTGATAATGGACTCCGGAAACGGGAATTTGGATACAAAATTTAGTTTTATATAGTTAGGAGCTTGGTATGCAGCCGGCATTTTCTGTTATTTTTTTAACCACATTAATCGGTATGGGACAGGGGCTTTTTCTTGCGATCTATACAGAACAGGTATACTCCGTTCTGAATGTTGTGCAAAGTAACAGCAGTGACAAATTTTATGCTATTGCCAGTGCGGTAGCTCTGGTGTTGTTGGTTCTGGGGCTGATTTCCTCAATTTTCCATTTGGGTCGTCCCGAACGTGCCTGGCGTGCGGCTTCAATGTGGCGTACTTCCTGGTTATCCCGCGAAGTGATTGTTTTACCCATTGTTATGGGACTGGTTTTTTTATTTGGTATGGTGCATTTTATGTCCTGGAATCCGGTCATTATGCAATTTGGTTCTGTTGCAGTCCGCCTGAGTCTGATTATCGGGGCTTTTGCTACCCTGGCTACTTTTGCCCTGTATATTGCCACCGGGATGATTTATGCCTGTCTTAAATTTCTCCAGGAATGGCATAGTCCACTGACAGTAATTAATTATCTGCTGCTGGGGTCAGTATCCGGTTTTACCCTGGCCAGTGTTATTGCGGCTTATGAACAAGCTGAACTGGTACCGTTTTTTGTTGGCTGGTCAATTACGCTGCTGATTTTTGCCTTTATTTTCAGAGGCGCATCATTGATGCGCAATAAGCGCTTAAGGCCCAAATCTACAGTACAGACAGCCATTGGGGTACGTCATAATCAGATAAAGCAGAAATCCATGGGGTTTATGGGTGGTTCAATGAATACCCGTGATTTCTTTCATGGCAAAACGCTGCTTTTTTTACGTTCCATTAAAACTATTTTTCTGGTTCTGGTATTTGCAGTACCATTAAGCATGCTGATTATTGCCCTGTTTAAACCATCATTGACGGTATTGGGCATCGCGGCTGTTGCCATGTATATCGGCCTGCTGGCAGAACGCTGGTACTTTTTTGCTGAAGGTAACCACCCGCAGAATATTTATTATCAGAGTATTGCCTGACAAAAGTATTGCCTGACAAAATTATTTTAGATTTTATCTGCACAGGATCAGCTTAAATCCTGCTTTTTTCCGGGCTGATCCCCATTCTATTCCCAGGGAAAAAAAATAAATGCTTTTTTGTTAAAAAAACCGCTTAATTCACTCTACATTTACTGATTCTCTTCTATACTTTCTAATAGATAATTATATCTAAATTTTATTCAATACTTATCAGGTTTTTTATGGCTTTAGAGCAAAAACACTTAACCATAGATGAATTGCAGGTTGGCATGTTTGTCGTTGAGATTGACATCTCATGGATAAAGTCTCCATTTCTGTTTCATCGCAGAGCAATTAAGTCTAACAAAGATATCATGCTTTTGAAGCGTTCAGGAGTTAAAAGGTTAACTATTGATCTGGAAAAGAGCCAGTTCGAGTCTGCTGATGAGTCCGAGCAAGAGCAATCTGAAGAATATTCTGTAACGGGTGATATAGAACATGGTGTCGCTGAAACGGTCGCAGAAGTTGATACCGTAGAAGATGTTCAGCCCAGTCAACCTGAACTGAATGAAAACAGCCTGGACAATCCCTGTGTTGCTCTGGATGAGGAAATGAGTCGGGCAACTATTCTGAAACAGCAGGCTGAACAGGCATTTAATGAAATTAATGAATGCGCCAGACAGAATAAAGTCATTCCGGTTAAGAAAGTTCAACCACTGATTGATGAGACGGTTACCAGCTTACTGAGAAACAGTCAGGCCTTACTGACCTTAATGCATCTTAAGCGTTATGAAAAAAAATTATTTGCGCATTCTTTCAGTGTTATGACTCTGGCATTGACTCTGGGTATTAAACAGGGAATTGGCGAAGAGGATTTAAAAGATCTGGGACTGGCTGCGCTATTACATGACCTTGGGTGGGCACAATTACCACTGAATTTGTTTGGTAAGTCTAAGAAATATAATGATAATGAAAAAAAGGTGGTTTATCAACATCAGAAAATCGCCAATATTCTGGTGGGTAAAAGCCATCTTATATCGGATTCTGTGCGCTGCCTGATGATGAAACATCATGAACGTCTGGATGGTTCTGGTTATCCGGAAGCTTTGCACGAAAATCAGTTAGACATTCTGGACAGAATACTGATCCTGACGGATTATTATGATGAAACCATTCATGGCTTGTTAGACGGCCCCGGTCTGATCCCCTCAGAGGCTTTGCGGGTGTTTTATAAGGAGGCGGTACAGAACAAACTGGATAAATTACTGGTTGAATCACTGATTAAATTACTGGGTATTTATCCCCTGACTTCTGCGGTTGAGCTGACTACTGGGGAAAAGGGCATTGTGGTCGAGGTAAACCGGGATAAGCCGCTGGTACCGGTGGTCCGGCTTATGTACGCGGCAGAGGGTCATCCTTTAGTCAGTCCTATCTTGATAGATCTTGAGAAAGATGAGCAAAAACGTCATATTAAGACCATAGTGGATTCTGTGGATGAAAAAAATGATCCTCAGCATCTGCTAATGGTGGACGAATTCTAAATGTCTAAAAAAAAACCTGATAGAAACAAAATAGCGACTGAGATACAGGAAAAAATTCTGCATCATCCGTTATTTTCTCAATGGCCGGATGGCTTAATTGTATTGAATTCCAGCGGTATTATTACGGCTATTAATACCATAGCGGCTCAGCTTCTGGGATATAGTTCTGAAGAGCTGTATGGCAAAGTTTTGCATTCAATTTTATGTGGTCAGACTGCGGACTATCAGCACCAGCAGGAAGACTGTCCTTTTTCATTTCCCGAACATAAATTACCCATCAATGTCATAGTAGACAACTGGTTTATTCAGAAAAATGGCGTCTATCTGCATGTGGATATCAAACATGTTACGGATTTAAATGGCACTGAGCTGGGTCTGGACGATGATTATTCTGTGCTGAGTTTTCAGGATTGTTCTCAACGCCGCTATTCTGAGAAAGAATTACAGCGTCTGGCTCTGTTTGCAGAGCTTAATCCGGCACCAATTGTGGAAATCAGTGATCAGGCTCTGATTTATTTCTCCAACCCGGCCATGGTTAAACTGATTGCTGAACTGGGATTTAATAATAAGGGTATGCCCAGTGTGCTGCCGGAAAATCTAAAAAAGCTGGTGAGTCAATGTCTGGAAACTGGAATTGCTCTGAATAATATTGAAGTTGAATCTCAGGGACGATGGTTTTTATGGAATTTTTTTCCTGTCGTAGAAAATGCTCTGGTACAGGGTTATGGTATGGATATTACCTGGCGTAAAGAGTTTGAAGAACAGTTGTTTTCAGAAAAAGAGCGATTTCTGGTTACGCTTAACTCCATTGAAGATGCTGTTATTACGGTTGATAAAAACGAAGTCATCAGCTATATCAATCCCAAAGCTACCGAATTAACCGGCTGGGAAAATATTGAAGCGCTGGGCAGGCCATTTAATAAAATTGTCAGCCTGTTTAATGCGGAATCAAGAGTTCCGGCCAAAAATCAATTACGTTCAGCAATTGATGAAAGTCTAGCCTATCGTTTACCGGACAATCTGTATCTTGGGCATCGGGATGGTTATGTTATTGCGGTTAAAGAAATGGTTTCACCCATGCGCAATCGGGATAACGAGGTCATTGGTGCAGTGGTTGCCTTACATGATGTTACTGAAGCCAGGAAAATGGAGCAGAGCCTGACCTATCAGGCAACCCACGATATTCTGACTGGATTGATTAACAGAGCTGAGTTTGAAACGCGTTTACGTCAGTCCATAGAACGGGCAAAAACCGATCATTTGATGCATGTTCTGCTGTATCTGGATCTGGATAATTTTAAAATTATTAATGATACCTGCGGTCATATTGCCGGTGATCAATTACTTAGACAAATTACCAGACTGCTGGAAGAAAAATTACGTCGGGGAGATACTCTGGCTCGTCTGGGGGGGGATGAGTTCGGTGCCATACTGGAAGGTTGTCCAGTGGATCAGGCAACCCTTATTTCTACAGAAATATGTAATGAGATACAGCGTTTTGATTTTATCTGGAAATCGCATACGTTTAATGTTGGCGTTAGTATTGGGCTGGTGCCGATCGATGAGGATGCGGGTGATGTAGATCACTTATTAAGTCTGGCAGATTCTTCCTGTTATGCTGCTAAGGATCTGGGTAAAAATCGCGTACATGTCTATCAGGATAATGACGTTGATGTGATGCGCAAAAAAGGTGAAATGCAATGGGTGTCCAGAATAAATAAAGCTTTACAGGATGATCGCTTTGAACTTTATTTTCAGTCCATTGTACCGGTTAACTGCGAAGAAAGTGGATTGCACTTTGAAATACTGCTGCGCATGAAAGACGAGCATGGTAATTTGATACCTCCCGGTGCATTTTTACCTGCGGCAGAACATTATGATCTGATTAAAATACTTGATCACTGGGTGGTCAGAACTGTTTTCAAATGGTTAAACAATCACCCTGAATACACTCAGAAAATTAGTATGTGCAGTATTAATTTATCTGGCAATTCCATTGGTGATGAGCATTTTATGCACCATCTGACAGAACATTTCAGGAACTGTCAGTTCCCCGCTGAGAAAATCTGTTTTGAAGTCACTGAGACTGCCGCTATTCAGAATCTGAGTGTTGCCAGTTTATTTATTGATACAATTAAAGAACTTGGCTGTTCTTTTTCGCTGGATGACTTTGGTTCCGGTATGTCCTCTTTTGGTTATTTAAAACAACTGAATATTGATTATCTGAAAATTGACGGGTTATTTGTTAAGGATATTGTAATTGATCCGGTTGATGAAGCTATGGTTAAATCCATTAACGAAGTTGGCCAGATGATGGGTTTAAAAACGGTGGCAGAGTATGTTGAAAATGATGAAATCTTAACTGTGATAAAGGAAATTGGAGTAGACTATGCACAGGGCTTTGGACTTTGCCGACCTATGCCTATTGATGAAATACCCCGGGTTCTGCAACAACTGGAAGATCAGAAATCTACCAGTCGTTGATCAGGGGCAGGTTTTATCTGGGTGATAATTTGATGGTTTTCTTTTTAGGTGGTTCAAATTCTTTTGGTAAGGGTGTATCTGTAAACCATTTATTGAGTTTATCGTCATACCACCAGTTGATGCTAAGATGTACTTTTTTTATTACAGAAGAATTAAGAGGGTGAAATTCAATAAGGTAGATTGTCTTTGCTGATTTTTCAGGCTCAACAATACCGGTATTAACTACTTCAATATGGGCCACCTGTATCTCTGACAGGTGCTCTATATATTCTTTAGAAAGTGGTGTGATTTTTGAAAATGGATTATTTGGGTTGGCTTTCATTAACTGAAATAAAGAGTGCCATTCACCCCAGCGCATAGAGGCTCTGTATAAATTGTCAGCCTGTTGAAAACGGTTGCCTGGATTATGGGTATCCAGCTCTGCACAGGAAGAAACCAGAGCTACAAGTAAACCGGATATTATTAATTGCATAACTGTTTTTTTTATTCTTTGCACTTTGCCTGATTCCTGTAAGATGGTTGTAAGTCAGCTGACTTTTATCCGATTCTAGTGGATTTTATGCGTAAAGCAAGCCTGCCCAGAACAATAA
>JALVAL010000241.1 GCA_027011205.1 Gammaproteobacteria bacterium | reverse complement strand
AAATATTTAGCTTAACAAAAGTGTGCCGGAAAAATTTCCGGCACACTTTTTTTTAATCTCTGCACATGCTAACGAAATGAAAATACAGTCTGGGTCATTGAATACCGGGTACCGGCTGTTTTTCTTTTTCGTTACAGGTATCATTCTTGTTTTTTCTTATAAAAACAGCCTGCCGGGGACATTCATTTTTGACGATTTCGGCAATATTGTCGGCAATAAATATATCGCCATTTCTTCACTATCTTTTTCTGAACTGCAAAAAGTTTTTTCTCCCAACCAGAACTGCAAAAATAGAAAAATTGCCAATCTCACCTTTGCCCTGAATTATTATTTCGGCAAGCTCAACCCTGTTGGTTTTCATGTTGTCAACATCCTGATTCATATCATTAACGCCTGGCTCGTTTTCATCCTCTTTCAGTGGTACTTCAGCAGAATACCGCCACCGAAAAAAATTAACCCTGTCATCATCAGTGGGCTTGCCGCTTTGTGGTGGGCGACCAATCCTATCCAAACAAGCGCCGTAACCTACATCGTTCAACGCATGACCAGCCTGAGCACGTTGTTCTGTCTTGTTGCATTGTTGCTCTATCTCCAGGCAAGAACACACGAGAACCGGGAACAACCGTATTCTGCATATAAAAGGGTATTTGTCTCTGTCCTTGCCCTGCTCTCGTGGCTCCTGGCCATGATGAGCAAGGAAATCGCCGCAATTCTCCCCATACTCGTCATTGCCCATGAAATTTATTTCTTTGGCCTTGTGGGAAAAATCAAGACGAATCTCAAAATTTCCATTATTCTTTTTCTTGTTTGTTCAGGCTTCATAATAGGTGAAATCCTCTTTTTTTTAGGTCCTGAGTTTATCCGGAATATTCTACAATCCTACGTCCATAGAAATTTCACTCTTACTGAGCGTCTTCTAACCGAACCCAGGGTTATTTTCCACTATTTCAGTCTTTTCCTGTATCCCCTCCCTACCAGGCTGCGGTTATATTACGATACCTTCATCATTTCGCACAACCTCTGGTCACCCTCAACCACAGCGCTTGCACTTTTCGGCATTGGTGTATGGATTTTTGCGATTTATTTCTTTTTCAAGCGAAATAAATTACTGTCACTGGGTCTTCTGTGGACTTTGTTATGTCTTTTGCTTGAATCCTCTTTTATTGCCTTGGAACTCGTCTTTGAACACCGTTTTTACATGCCGTCAATAGGCTTTGTTCTCGCCTTAATGGCTTCCATCCTCTGGATAATGCGGACAACGGCCATGCGCCCTGCTTTCCTCTATGGCTGCATAGGAATACTTATCTGCAGTCAGGCGCTTGGCACATCTACGCGTAACCGAGCCTGGGCCGATACAATAACATTTTCAATCAACGAGGTTGAAAAAAATCCGGATTCCGTCCGAGCTCTTACCAATCTCGGATTGTTTTTAATCAAACAAGGGCATCCCAAGCTGGCGGAAAAACCTCTGCTCAAAGCCTATTCCCTGGATTCTGAAAATATCGTTGTTTTGAATGATCTCTTTTCCATTTATGTTAATCCCCCTTATCACAGGTATGCTCATGCCGAATCATATCTCACACAAATTATTCATCTAATCAAGGAAGGCAAGGCAAAACCAACTGACACGGAAGCATTAAATAATTTATCTTTCCATCTCTTTAACCAAAAAAGATACTGGGAAAGCCTTCTGTTACTGCATCAGGTGGCCAATTTTTATGGCGCTTCGGAAGTTTTTCTCCATATTGGCCAATGTAATATTCAATTGGGGCAGTTTAAGGCGGCAATCACAGCCCTCGAACATGCCTTGCAACTTGAACCAAATAATCCTGAATTACACTACTATTGTGCCCTGAGCTATCAACGCAGCCATGACGAAAAAATTGCACAATCAATTATTTCGTCCGTCAACCTGGATGCGGTACAGGACCAACCCCTACATCAACACATCATGGATCTGCAAAAAATACTTCAAGTTCAGGCAACAACGAACAAAAAATAGCCCGGCTATATGTCTGTTCCCAACAATACAAGGAAACTCTGCTGGATATCCTTCCTGGGCATTGCTCTCCTCCTGATATTTTGCATTTGCCTACTTAACTTGGTACCTCCAACCAGCCGTGATGCCCTGATCCACCATCTGGCCATCCCCAAGCTCTATCTACAGCATGGTGGAATCTATGAGATAGCAAACCTTCCCTTTTCTTACTATCCCATGAATCTGGATCTGCTCTACATGATCCCTCTGGCCTTTGGCAACGACATCCTGCCCAAGTATATCCACTTCGCCTTTGCCCTGGGTACCGCCTGGCTGCTGTATCGTTACCTCCGCAACAGGATGAACGCCTGTTATGGTCTCTTGGGGGTTCTTTTTTTTCTTTCCATTCCGATTATCATCAAGCTTTCTATTACGGCCTACGTTGATCTGGGGCTGATATTTTTCTCCACAGCCTCCCTGCTCCTGCTTTTTCGATGGGCAGAAAACAAACGTTCCAAAACCTTGCTGCTGGCTGGAATCTGTTGCGGACTGGCCGTGGGTACAAAATATAACGGTCTTCTCAGCCTGCTGATACTGACAGCTTTTGTACCCCTGCTCTCTATACGCTCACAACCGGAAACGAGCCACACCTCCCTGACAGGACTCGTAGATGGACTCTTTTTTCTCTTCTTTGCATTGCTCGCCTGTTCTCCCTGGTGGATACGCAATTATCTTTGGACTGGGAACCCGCTCTATCCCCTGTTACAC
>JALVAL010000240.1 GCA_027011205.1 Gammaproteobacteria bacterium | reverse complement strand
TAGTTGTACTTTATACCTGATTTCTATTATATTTCGTTAATCAATTTTATCGTGTAAAGATTATGCTGGTGGTTACTGCAGTGAGTAATTAACCCCAAAATATTCCTCAAAAAAGTTGCTGTCTTATTAAAGATGAGGGACAATGAAGGACTTTACAAAATTTTTTAATTAGAAATCCCTTAATTTCCAGGAGAAACATATGCCAGAACGTAAGGTGCTAGCTAATGCTATTCGTGCATTAAGTATGGATGCAGTGCAAAAAGCGAACTCAGGCCACCCCGGTGCGCCGATGGGTATGGCTGATATCGCAGAAGTGTTATGGAATGACTTTATGACGCACAATCCTGCCAATCCAAAGTGGGCGGATCGTGACCGTTTTGTTCTGTCGAATGGTCATGGCTCAATGCTTATCTATTCGTTATTACACCTGACTGGTTATGATCTCTCTATCGATGATCTGAAAAATTTCCGTCAATTGCATTCTAAAACACCAGGACACCCTGAATATGGTTATGCTCCAGGTGTAGAAACAACCACCGGTCCTCTGGGACAGGGTATTACCAATGCAGTGGGTATGGCTCTGGCAGAAAAAACTATGGCGGCTCAGTTTAACCGTGACGGCCATGACATTGTTGATCATTACACATACGTATTTATGGGTGATGGTTGTATGATGGAAGGCATTTCTCATGAATCCTGTTCTCTGGCAGGTACCTGGGGACTGGGTAAACTGATTGCTTACTGGGATGACAATGGTATTTCTATTGACGGCCATGTAGAAGGCTGGTTTACCGATGATACCCCCAAGCGTTTTGAGTCTTATGGCTGGCATGTTATTCGTGATGTGGACGGACATGATGCCGATGCTATTCGCACTGCGACACTGGAAGCACGCTCAGTAACCGATCGTCCTACACTGATTTGTACCAAAACGGTTATTGGTCAGGGTTCACCTAATCTATGCGGTACTCATGACTGTCATGGTGCTCCTCTGGGTGCAGAAGAAATTGCCAAAACACGTGAAAACATCGGCTGGGAATACGAACCGTTTGTTATTCCTGATGATATTTACAGTGGCTGGGATGCTCGCAGTAAAGGTTCTGAAGCTGAAAACGGCTGGAATGAAAAGTTTGCTGCGTATCAGCAGGCCTATCCGGATCTGGCCGCTGAGTTTACTCGTCGTATGAATGGTGATTTACCAGAAAACTGGACTGAAACAGCCGATACTTTTATTAAACAAAGCGTAGAAAATGCTGCTTCAATTCCTTCCCGTAAGGCTTCACAACTGGCCATTGAAGGTTATGCAAAAGCATTGCCTGAGTTCCTGGGCGGTTCTGCCGATCTGTCACCATCCAATCTGACAACCTGGTCAAACTCAGTATCTATTATGGATGATCCAGCCGGTAACTACATCAGTTATGGTGTACGTGAATTTGGTATGTCTGCCATTATGAATGGTGTAGCTCTGCACGGTGGCTTCCTGCCATATGGTGCAACCTTCCTGATGTTCTCTGAATACGCACGTAATGCTCTGCGTATGGCGGCATTAATGAAGATTCGTTCATTATTTGTTTACACTCATGACTCTATTGGTCTGGGTGAAGATGGACCAACTCACCAGCCGATTGAGCAAATTCCTACTTTGCGGATGATTCCAAATATGTCTGTCTGGCGTCCAGCAGATGCCGTTGAATCAGCGGTTGCATGGCGATGTGCTATTGAAAAATCGGATGGCCCAAGCTGTCTGATATTCTCTCGTCAAAACCTGAATCATCAGGAACGTTCTGATGATGCGCTGGCTAATATAGCCAAAGGCGGGTATGTTTTATCTGACTGTGATGGAACGCCGGATCTGATCCTTATTGCCACCGGTTCTGAAGTGGGTATCACCGTTGATGCAGCTAAAGAATTAACAGCCAAAGGTAAAAAAGTACGTGTGGTTTCGATGCCCTGTACTAATAGTTTTGATGCCCAAAGCGATGACTACAAAGAATCTGTACTGCCTGCAGCAGTGACTGCTCGTGTTGCTGTTGAAGCGGCTGTCACATATGCATGGGGCGAGTATGTAGGTCTGGGTGGTAAGGTTATTGGAATTAACCATTTTGGCGAGTCCGCACCCGCAGATCAACTGTTTAAGGAATTTGGCTTTACAGTTGAAAACATCGTGGCAACAGCAGAATCTATCATGTAAAACATCTATAGATACGTCTGGCTGAGTATTAAATAAATGTTCAGCCAGAGTGTCGCATACGATTAAAAATTCATAGCAAGTTTAAAAGTTAACTATTAGGAGAAATAATAATGACGATTAAAGTCGGTATTAATGGTTTTGGCCGTATCGGTCGTATGGTTTTCCGTGCTGTATACAACGAATTTAGTGATATTGAAATCGTCGCTATTAACGATTTATTAGATGCTGATTACCTGACGTATATGCTTAAATATGACTCAGTACACGGTCGTTTTGCTCATGATGTTTCATCAGAAGATGGTGCCATGATTGTTGACGGTAAGAAAATCCGTTTAACCGCTGAACGCGATCCATCCGATCTGAAATGGGGTGATGTTGATGCAGATATCGTTATTGACTGCACGGGTTTCTTCCTGACTGAAGAAAGCTGTCAGAAGCATATTGATGCAGGAGCCAAAAAAGTAGTTCAATCTGCACCTTCCAAAGACAGTACCCCAATGTTTGTTTATGGGGTCAACCATAATGATTATGCCGGTCAGGCTATTGTTTCTGCCGCTTCCTGTACCACTAACTGTCTGGCACCTGTGGCTAAAGTTCTGCATGACAACTGGGGCATCAAGCGTGGCCTGATGACTACGGTACATGCTACTACAGCGACTCAGAAAACAGTTGATGGCCCTTCTATAAAAGACTGGCGTGGTGGTCGTGCTATTCTGGAAAATATCATTCCATCATCTACGGGTGCTGCTAAAGCCGCAGGCGTGGTACTGCCTGAACTGAATGGCAAGCTGACCGGTATGGCCTTCCGTGTTCCTACATCTGATGTATCTGTTGTTGACCTGACGGTTGAGCTGGATAAAGATGCTTCTTATGATGACATCTGTGCGGCTATGAAAGAAGCTTCTGAAACAGGTGATATGAGCAAAACTCTGGCCTACACTGACGAAAAAGTGGTTTCAACTGATTTCCGTGGTGTTGGCTTCTCATCTATCTTTGATGCAGGCGCAGGTATTGCGCTGGACGGCACGTTTGTTAAAGTGGTTGCCTGGTACGATAACGAGTATGGTTACACCTGTAACATGCTGCGTTTTGTTGAGCACGTTGCTGCAAACTAAGCCTGTTTCGCGATAAAAAATGTCAAAGAGCATATAAGGTTTAACGACCTTGGTGCTCTTTGCTTTTTATAAAAATCAAAATATTTCTGCACAGTTAGTGTTTAAATACTTTTTTTCCAGGGCAGTCGCAAGGTATAAAAAGAAAGTATTTAAATGGTAATTAACCGTTTTTAATCTCATTGAAAAAGAGGAATTCACATGTCAGTTATTAAAATGACCGATCTGGACTTATCAGGTAAACGTGTTCTTATCCGTCAGGATCTTAATGTACCCATTAAAGATGGTAAGGTCACCTCAGATAAGCGAATCAGAGCTTCCATGCCCACCATTGAACTGGCACTTAAAGCTGGAGCAAAGGTTATGGTCATGTCTCATCTGGGTCGTCCTACCGAAGGTGAATACAATGATGAATTCTCTATGGCACCAGTGGCAGAACATATGGGTGGCTTACTGGGCAGAGAAGTACCTCTGATTAAAGATTATCTTGACGGCGTAGATATGGGTAGTGCGGATGTGGTGCTGCTGGAAAACGTACGTTTTAATGTGGGTGAAAAGAAAAATACTGAAGAGCTGGCTAAAAAATATGCGGCCTTATGTGATGTATTTGTAATGGATGCTTTTGGTACGGCTCATCGGGCACAGGGTTCTACTTATGGTGCAGCTCAATTTGCTCCAACTGCCTGCGCCGGGCCGCTACTGGCGGGTGAACTGGATGCTCTGGGTAAAGCACTGGATAATCCAGCACGCCCTATGGTTGCTATTGTTGGCGGCTCCAAAGTTTCTACTAAATTGACCGTTCTGGAATCACTCTCTAAAGTGGTTGATCAGCTCATTGTTGGTGGTGGTATTGCCAATACCTTTATTGCTGCAGAAGGTCACAATGTGGGTAAGTCTCTGTATGAAGAAGATCTGGTGGAAACAGCCAGAAACCTGAAGGTGGCGGCACAGGAGCGTGGCGGTGATATCCCTGTACCCACTGATGTGGTCTGTGCCAAAGAATTTGCTGAAACAGCAGAAGCAGAATTAAAATCAGTGGAAGATGTCACTGATGATGATATGATTTTTGATATTGGTCCGGATAGTGCCAATGCCCTGGCGGACGTGATTAAAAATGCCGGCACCATAGTCTGGAACGGCCCTGTCGGAGTATTTGAATTCGATCAGTTCGGTGAAGGCACAAAATCCATTTCAATGGCTATTGCTGATTCTCCTGCCTTTTCAATTGCAGGCGGCGGTGATACTCTGGCGGCAGTAGATAAATATAATATAGCTGATAAAGTATCCTATATTTCCACCGGTGGTGGAGCATTTCTGGAATTTCTGGAAGGTAAAAAATTACCCGCTGTAGCAATTCTGGAAGAACGCGCTAAGGGATAAAACCCGCGCGATATTTTTTTATTAATAGCAACTGATTTCCTGGGCTAATAACAGCGGAAGAGTGAATGTTTAGACGGACGAAAATACTGGCGACACTGGGACCTGCAACAGACGATCCTAAAGTACTGGATAAGATTATTGAGGCTGGAGTTGATGTGGTGCGGATTAATTTTTCGCATGGTACACCGGAAGAGCATTTATCCCGGGCTGAAAAACTGCGTTCCAGAGCCAGAGCATTTGGTCGTCAGGTGGGTGTGCTGGCAGATCTTCAGGGTCCCAAAATTCGCATTGAACGCTTTCGTGACGGGCCTGTTGAGTTATGCGAAGGCGAACAGTTTATTTTTGATGCCAGGCTGGATATTGCCGATGGCAATCAAGCCCGTGTCGGCATCAGTTATAAGGAGCTGGTTAATGATGTAAAGCGGGGCGATAATCTACTGGTTGATGATGGCCGTCTGGTGTTCTGGGTGGATCATGTTGAAAATCATGAAGTGGTTTGCCGGGTGGTGGTTGGAGGTAAATTATCAGACAGAAAAGGCATAAACCTGCAGGGCGGTGGATTATCTGCCTGTGCATTGAGTGAAAAAGACAAAAACGATATTAAAATTGCTGCTCAGATGGGGGCAGATTATCTGGCTGTTTCGTTTCCAGTTTGTGCGGATGATATTCATGTGGCACGCCAGTTATTTATGGATGCCGGTGGTCACGGTGGCATCGTTGCCAAGATTGAGCGTGCTGAAGCACTGGACTGTATTGAAGAAATCATAGAAGCATCAGATGTCATTATGATAGCCCGTGGGGATCTGGGTGTGGAAATTGGTGACGCGTCTTTACCGCCCATACAAAAACGATTAATCAGTCTGGGACGAACCATGAATCGTGTGGTGATCACTGCTACACAGATGATGGAATCGATGATTGAAAATCAGATACCAACCCGTGCAGAAGTCTTTGATGTAGCTAATGCGGTACTGGATGGTACAGATGCTGTGATGCTTTCAGCTGAAACAGCAACCGGAAAATTTCCGGATAAAGCCATAGCTGCGATGGACAGAATCTGTCGTGAAGCAGAAAAACAGCGTCAGGTGAGTCAGTCAGATCATCGAATTCATACGGAATTTAAATACATTGATGAAGCCATTGCCATGTCCACTATGTATACCGCAAATCACCTGAAAGTAAAGGCTATTGTTGCCCTGACAGAATCCGGTTCAACCACCTTATGGATGTCCCGTATCGGTTCAGGTATCCCAATTTTTGCTTTTACCGGCCATGTGGATACCCGCCGTAAAGTGACATTATATCGGGGTGTTGTACCGGTCAGTTTTGAAATTGCCACCACTGATCATGCTGAATTGAATATGGATGTTGTTGATGAACTTAAACGCAGAGGTACGGTCAGAGATGGTGATCTGGTTATTATCACCAAGGGTGATCTGGCTGGGGTAATGGGCGGTACAAATGCCATGAAAATAGTCAAAGTCGGGGAAATGGTTGCCCCTGATTTTAACGACTAGAGGGTGGATTGATCGTAGGCTAAAGATTAACACCCTGTCGGTAAAACTGGTACAATAGCTGAATTAAATCATTTTTAAAAACTTAAGATAAACTAATAGATGAAGGAGAGCCAAAATGGCCTTGATTTCAATGCGTCAATTACTGGACTATGCTGCTGATCACAGCTTCGGTCTGCCAGCATTCAATGTAAATAATATGGAGCAGGTCCATGCTATTATGCAAGCCGCCGATGAAACCGATTCGCCAGTGATTATGCAGGGTTCTGCCGGTGCACGTTCTTATGCAGGCGAACCATTCCTGCGTCATCTGATTTCTGCTGCGGTAGAAATGTATCCGCATATTCCTGTTGTTATGCATCAGGATCATGGTTCTGAACCAGCAGTATGTTTACGCTCTATCCAGTCAGGCTTTACCTCAGTTATGATGGACGGTTCTTTAATGGCAGATATGAAGACTCCTTCTTCATTTGAATACAATGTCGATACAACTCGTGAAGTCGTTAAAATGGCTCATGCCGGTGGTGTTTCTGTAGAAGGTGAACTGGGTTGTCTGGGTTCTCTGGAAACCGGTATGATGGGTGAAGAAGACGGTCATGGTGCAGAAGGCAAGCTGGACATGGACATGCTGTTAACAGATCCTGAAGAAGCCGCACAATTCGTAAAATCTACTGGTGTTGATGCTCTGGCTATTGCCATTGGTACTTCTCATGGTGCATACAAGTTCACCAAAGAGCCAGAAGGTGATGTTTTGCGTATTGACCGTATTGTTGAAATTCACAATCGTATTCCTGATACTCATCTGGTTATGCACGGTTCCTCTTCTGTGCCGCAGGACTGGTTAGAAATCATTAATAATTATGGTGGTGATATGGGTCAGACCTATGGTGTACCCGTTGATGAAATTGTTGAAGGTATTAAAAACGGCGTACGTAAAGTCAATATTGATACTGATCTGCGTATGGCTTCTACCGGCTCTATCCGTCGTCATCTGATGGAAAATACAGCCAACTTTGATCCTCGTAAATTCCTCAAAGCTTCTACTGAAGCAATGAAAGGTATCTGTAAAGCACGTTATGAAGCTTTTGGCTGTGCTGGTCATGCATCCAAAATTACACCGCTGCTGCTTGAAACCATGATTGGTCGATATACGAGTGGAGAACTTGATCCTAAAATTTCCTGATAGTGAGGAAATTTTAAGTAATCTAAGAGAAATTCTTCTCTAAAATGAAAGAGGACGGCCTGGCCGTCCTTTTTCTGTTTTAATCATTAAGAGAAATTAATTCTGGCTCAGTTCAGATAAAGATATAAACTATGAACAGAAATACAAAGCCGCTGATTGGAGTGGTCATGGGAAGTAATAGTGACTGGGAAGTGATGAAAAATGCCTGTCAGACACTGGAAGATTTGGGTATCGCTTATGAGGCAAAGATAGTGTCAGCACATAGAACACCGGATCTTTTATATCAATACGCGGAACAGGCACGCAGCAGAGGTTTAAAAGGCATTATTGCCGGAGCCGGTGGCGCTGCACATTTACCGGGAATGCTGGCAGCAAAAACAACCATTCCGGTGTTAGGCGTGCCAGTTAATTCCCGCTATTTAAAGGGTATGGATTCACTGTTATCCATTGTGCAGATGCCTAAGGGGGTTCCGGTAGCAACATTTGCCATTGGTGAAGCCGGTGCGGCCAATGCCGGTTTGTATGCGGCTTCAATAATAGCTATTGAAGATCGGGGGATTGCTGATAAACTACAGGCATTCAGAGATAAGCAGGCGCAAACAGTTCTGGAAATGGAATTGCCGAGTTTATAAGAAATTAATGTGTTTATATTTCCGTATCAGGAATAAGGCTTTGCTTGCTGAAGACGCCGTTAATCCTTCCATGGAGGCTTTATGGCAACATGACCACTATGGATGACGGAAATGCAATAAACGCAGGAGCATTTTATTGTCCATGTTGCCATAACTTCATCAAACAAAACCTTATCCCTGATACTCGCACTGAGAATTATTTGATAAATTCGAAGTGTTTGCACGAAGAGGGATGGAGTAAAATAGATAAATGAGGTTAATATCATGATTTTACCAGGTAAAACATTAGGTATGCTCGGCGGTGGCCAGCTGGGACGGATGTTTGTTATGGCGGCTCATACAATGGGCTATCATGTTATTGTCCTGGATCCTGATCCGGACAGTCCGGCTGGACGGATTGCTGATGAACATATTCATGCTTCCTATTCAGATCAGTGGGCATTGGAACAATTAGCCAATAATAGTCATGCAATAACAACCGAGTTTGAAAATATCCCTTCCGCTACATTAAAAAAACTGGAACAGTCGGTACCGGTCAGACCCTCTTCGGCGGCAGTAGAAATTGCTCAAAATAGAATCTCAGAAAAAACCTTTCTGGCGGATAATGGTTTTGAGACAGCGGCATTTTTTCCTATTTATGAAAAAGAGGATCTGGATTTTGCATTATCTCAAATAGGCACCACAGCTATTCTAAAAGTTGCCAGTTTTGGTTATGACGGCAAGGGACAGGTTATAGTAAATAATCTGGAAGAAGCTATTGCTGGTTTTGAAGCAATGGGGTCAGTAAATTGTGTGCTGGAAGAAAAAGTAGAGCTGCAGACAGAAGTTTCTGTGGTTCTTGCACGGGGACATGATGGTACAATTTCCTGTTATCCCGTGGGTGAAAATCATCATGTCAACGGGATCCTGGAATATACGGCAGTTCCTTCTAATCTTCCTCATATGTTACTGGAACGGGCTATTAAGAATGCCTCATTGTTTTCTGAAAAAATGGATTATTGCGGTGTGATGGCTGTTGAATTTTTTTATACCAAAGATGAGCGATTGCTGATCAATGAAGTGGCACCCCGACCCCATAATAGTGGCCACTATACAATTGATGCCTGTAAAACATCCCAGTTTGAGCAACAGGTACGGATGCTATGCGGTCTACCCGCAGGAAGTGTAAAATTATTATCCCCGGTAGTTATGTTTAATATTCTGGGTGATATCTGGGCCAGTGGTGAACCGGACTGGAGTCAATTACTATCTAATCCGGATGTTAAATTACATTTATATGGCAAGCGAGAAGCTCGGGAAGGGCGTAAGATGGGTCATTTTACCTGCCTGGGACGTTCCACCACAGAATTGCTGCAGGAAACCCGTCGTCTGGCTAAAGTTCTGCCTAAGCCATAAAAATGAGTTTTACATTTGACAGTATAGGGGTTGTACATTCCTGTTATAAGGATAAATTTGCGATACCCAGACCCCCCTATGTCAACATACCTGTCGCCTGAAAAATTTAGTTTTAGGAGACAAAAATGGCATCTACCCAGGAATTTAAAGTACAATCTGTAGAAAAAGCACTATCCAGGAGAGCAGATCAAACACTAAA
>JALVAL010000239.1 GCA_027011205.1 Gammaproteobacteria bacterium | reverse complement strand
TCCCTATTACATAAGGGATAGACAAAATATATTATTCAATAAATAATAATAGATTGTGCCTGAATACAAACCCGTTCCTGTTATTATAGTCACTATTTTCTGATAAAATTTTATTCATCAGTATAATTTTTAATACGAAAAGCGTATCAGCTCCGACAGGTATCTTTTGTGGTTCAATCATCCGATTATTCAAAACGCTTTGGTGGCATCCAGCGCCTTTATGGCAATACCAGGGCAAAGTTCATGCCCCGATTACATATATGTGTGATTGGAATTGGAGGTGTCGGCTCATGGGCAGCAGAAGCACTTGCCCGCTCAGGTGTGGGTCAGATCACTCTGATTGATCATGATGATATTGCGCTGTCTAATATTAATCGCCAGATCCATACTCTGGACACTACTCTTGAACAGTCCAAAGTTCTGACAATGCAGGACAGGATCCGCCAGATTAATCCACACTGCCAATGCCACGCGATTGACGATCTGCTGACAGAAAATAATCTGAGCCAATATATTCTACCTGCTTATGACTATGTGATTGATGCCATTGACAGTGTAAAACACAAAAGTGCTTTAATTTATTATTGCAAACGCAATAAAATTCCCTTGATTACAATGGGTGGTGCCGGTGGACTGGTTGATCCTACTGCCATCGAAATTACCGATCTAAGCAAAACCTATAATGATCCACTGGCCGCCAAAGTACGCTCCCAGCTGCGTTATCACTATAATTTTAGCCGCAACCCCAAACGTCGTTTTGGTATTGAGTGTGTCTTTTCCACTGAACAACCGCTTTATCCCCAGGCTGACGGTAGCGTCGGCCAGGCAAAACCCGGTGTAAAAGGAGTCAGTCTGGACTGTAATTTCGGCTATGGTTCTTCCGCCTGTGTCACCTCTGTTTTTGGCTTTGCAGCAGCAGCTCGTGCCATTGAAAAATCGCTGTTAAAAAAACAACGAACTCCCCCTTTACAGTATAAAAATACTGAGGGTATTGAATAGATTTTTAAGAACAATTGCTTATGCAGCTTAACCGAACATACTCACCATAAGCAATAAAAAAGCCCGCTGACCAAATAAAAGTAAGCGGGCTTTTTTTATTGCAGCTTTGATTATCAATCAGTCTGCAGAGACTCAATCAAATTATGAATCTGATTTTTCCGGAGCACTGGGAGTATCATCTGCAGGGTCATAGCCCCCTGGCAGCTCATGAGCAATACCCTTATGGCATTGAATACAGGTCCAGCCATATTCAATCGCCTGTTCATGACGATTGGCACTGCGGGCTTCCTGTTTATCAAGATCCATAGAATCAAAATTATGACAGTTACGACATTCACGAGAATCAGTAGACAACATACGTGCCCATTCATCTTTAGCCAGTTCTAATCTGTGAGCTTCAAATTTTTCTTGTGTATCAATGGTTCCCATAAGTTTATGATACACCTCATTGGAGGCTTTAATTTTACGAATTATCTTATGAATCCACTCTTTGGGCACATGGCAATCCGGACAGGTAGCCTTTACACCAGTACGATTCGAGTAGTGAATGGTCGATGTATATTCTTCGTAATTATTTTGCATTTCATGGCATGAAATACAAAAAGATTCTTTATTCGTCATTTCCAGTGCGGTATTAAAACCACCCCAGAAAATAATACCCAGCACAAAACCAAAAAACAGTATTTTAAATGTACCTTGTTTAGAAAATAAACCCATTATTCTTAATCCCTAAAATTTATAAAAATATGATCTGATTGATGAAGTATACATCATCAATCAGATTATTAGTATATACACATACAAACAATATGGGTATATTTTATTCCTCATTTTCGTAGGTATTTTCAACCAGAGGATCACTATCTACCTGTGGTATATGACATTGAACACAGAAATAACGACGTCTGGAGACATGCTCGAGCTTTTTACCATCACGAGCTATATAATGGCTGTCACCTACTTTTGGTGCATCTTCCTTTTTATAGGCTTTTTCACTATGACATTTCAGACAACCATTATTTTTTAAAGTAATACGATATTTATCTACTTTATGAGGAATTAAAGGTGGCTGCTTTTTAAAATTGCGTTCATAGCCGCCTTCTTCTGATTTTACTCTATATTTACCCACCTTGACAGACGGTCCATTTGGAGCATCATCACCCCGTAAGGACTCGACAGACATTGCCGGTAATGAGAACATCACCGCCGTTAACGCTAATAGCGTCAATGATATTACTTTTCTGGTAAGACTCTTATGGGTAAAAGTCATTGTTTTTTTAGTGTTAAGCATATGTTTTCTCCATTAAAATCTGGAATTTTAAATCCGGAGTGCTTAGCTCCCGGATTTAAATATTAGATACTAAAATTTTTAGCCTTTAAAACGACTGGAAAAGTTAAAAACATCCTCATCACACACATCAATACAACGTCCGCAGTTGGTGCAATTGCCTTCATCAATCAAAGGACTGATACCTTTATCTGCACCTTTCAACGCCGGTCGAATAACCTTGGGTTCAGGACAGACAACAAAGCAGTCATTGCAATCATCACACTGGTCACGCTTTTGGGCACTGACCCTGACCATGCTTTTGTGTCCCAACAGGCTGTAAAAAGCACCGACTGGACACAGATGACCACACCATCCTCGCTGACTGACGAAAACATCAAACGCAAAGATTGCCAGAATCACCATCCAGGCCCAACCTATTCCGAAAATAATTCCTCGGAACATTAACGATACTGGATTAAACAGCTCCCAAACAATAGCGCCGGTTATTGGCGGTAAGACAAGTGTCAGTCCCAGCAACCAGTAACGGGTGCTTCTGGAAAACTGACTGGATACCTTAATACCGAGCTTTCTACGTAACCAGGCAGCTGCATCAGTTACAATATTAACCGGACAAACCCAGGAACAATAAACCCGACCTCCCACCAATGCATAAAACAGCAGCACTATAGCAACGCCAATCAGGCCTTCAGAAGTCGGAAAATTTCCGGCTGTCAGCCCCTGCAGCATCACATAGGGATCAGACAAAGGCAGGAATTCCAGCGTCAAACTTGAAGCCAGGTTACCTTTTACTATCCATACATCCAGTAATGGCCCCGCCAGAAATAAAGCTAGAATACCCAATTGAACCATTCTTCGCAGAATGAGCCATTTGTGTGCCAGCCACCAGCCTTTTTTATCAATTGCCTGTTGACCGGGCAATTGACGTTTGGCTGCTTGCGAAACCATCACCTATTCTCCTGATTCTG
This sequence comes from Gammaproteobacteria bacterium, assembly GCA_027011205.1. Taxonomy (GTDB): domain Bacteria; phylum Pseudomonadota; class Gammaproteobacteria; order GRL18; family GRL18; genus JANELJ01. The sequence continues at coordinate 6,380 of JALVAL010000239.1, read as the reverse complement.
TAGTTTTTTCAAACTCTCAAGAGGATTTGAGGAGAATGGTGTATTCTGTTCCAGCTTCGCTTCCGGCGGCAATTCCAGCCCGCCCCGGTTATAGTCGTAACGTACCCCTTCAGGCAAGTTATAACGATGTTTAATATCCGGCGACACCAGACTATGCCCGGCCTTTTCCTTCTGTTTCCAGCCCAATCGATAGTGTTTACCTAACAAACCTTTGGCAAGGTGTGTAGGCAATACTTTAATTGCCGCTTCCTCCAGAATACAGGCCTTTTCGCACTTGCCGCAGCCAGTGCAGGCGTCAGAATGAACCACCGGTATAAACAGAGCATGTTTACCCGAACGACGATTAGGTTGCATTTCAATGGTTATTGCCTCACCCTCCAAAGGGCAAACGTTATAACACACTTCACAGCGCAGCCCCTGAAAAGCAATACATTCTTCCTGATCAATTAAAACAGCAAGACCCATACGGGCATCATCAATGTTTTTTAGCTCATGGCTTAATGCATTGGTTGGACAAGCCGCTGCACAGGGAATATCTTCACACATCTCACAGGGTTTCTCCCGTGCCACAAAGTAAGGAGTACCCAGTGCAACCTGCTCTCCTAACTCAGCCAGTCTAAGCATATCGTAGGGACAATCTCGAACACAAAGTCCGCACCGAATGCAGGCACCTGAAAATTTATCTTCAGATAAAGCACCCGGCGGCCGGATAGCCCAGGCCGGGAAGGCTGAAGCCTGGCGTGAATATGTTCCCATACCCAGTCCCAATAATGCTGTACCACACGCAGTTTTCAGGGTATTACCCATAAATTTGCGACGACTCAACATCGACTTATGTTCCGCCTGTTTTCCCTCTGATTCCACAGAAAGCCCCCGCTTTTGCTTATCAGACATGTAAAAACGCCTCTTTAACTGTTTAAAAATACGATTGTGTTTAAAGGTCGGCCCAGTTTAAAAGCTGAACCAACAGTGCAATGAGTTTGTAATTAAATCTCCATTTTGTTTAATTTAAAATAGCCAATGATTACGCTTTCACGACCTTACAGGCACATTTCTTGTAATCAGTTTGTTTTGAAAGCGGATCGGTGGCATCCAGTGTCGCCTTATTGATTATACGACCTGCATCAAACCAGGGTACAAACACCAGTCCCTGAGGTGGCTTGTTCCGCCCTTTGGTTTCAATACGAGCTTCAATCTCACCACGACGGGTCATCAATTTGGCTTTTGAACCATTACGCAGCTTACGCTTCCTGGCATCTTTCTTGTTCATATAAATCACTGCTTCAGGTACTGCACGATATAGCTCAGGTACCCGACGAGTCATAGAACCTGAATGCCAGTGTTCCAGTACACGACCGGTAGCCAGCCATAGATCAAACTCATCATCAGGACTTTCTGCTGGTGGCTCATAAGGTGCAGAAATAATTTTGGCCTTACCGCCATTCTTCTTCTTGTTACCATAGAAGAACACATCACCTTTTTTGCCATCTGGATTCCATTTAGCAACATAGGGGTCATAACCTTCACGGAAACGCCATAAAGTTTCTTTACCATCAACCACAGGCCAGCGCAGTCCACGGGCTTTATGATACATATCAAATGGTGCCAGATCGTGTCCATGACCCCGACCAAAAGAGGCATATTCTTCAAACAGACCTTTTTGAGCATAAAACCCAAAATGATCCATTTCATCATTGTGATAGATATTACCTCTACCGTCTGAGATGTCCTGTTTGGGATACTGATTAACCTGACCATTTTCATATAATACTTCATACATGGTCTTGTCCTGGTATTCGGGCATTTTGGCTAATAGCTCTTCCGGCCAGACTTCAGACATCTTAAAGCGCTTGGTGAATTCCATAATCTGCCATAAATCAGATTTAGCTTCGCCCGGTGCCTGCACCTGCTGACGCCAGAACTGGGTACGACGTTCTGCATTACCATAAGCGCCTTCTTTTTCTACCCACATAGCCGTTGGTAAAATCAGATCCGCCATCATAGCGGTAACCGTTGGATAGGGATCTGAAACGGCAATAAAGTTCTTGGGATTACGATAACCCGGCCAGGTTTCAGTATTAAAATTGGCCGCGGCCTGGCCATTATTGGTACATTGAACCCAATATGCATTCAGCTTACCATCATGAAGCATACGGTTTTGCAGTACCGCATGATAACCGGGCTTGGGATTAATTGTACCTTCCGGTAATTTCCAGATTTTTTCTGCAATTTCACGATGGGCTTTTTTCTTGACCACCAGATCCGCAGGCAGACGATGAGAGAAAGTACCTACTTCACGCGCAGTCCCACAGGCTGAAGGCTGACCCGTCAGAGAGAAAGGACCACTACCGGGCTTGGAGATCTTGCCGGTCAACAGATGCACGTTATAACACAGACCATTGACCCAGACACCTCGGGTATGCTGGTTAAAGCCCATAGTCCATAAAGAAGTGATCTTCTTATCTGGATCAGCATACAGCTTAGCCAGTTTTAATAACTTGTCTTTAGGTACACCGGACATTTTACTGGCTTTTTCCAATGTATATGGCTTAACTGAAGCAGCATATTCTTCAAAAGTAATAGCCGGATGCTTGCCAACACCTGAATTTTTAGCTTTCTTCTCCAGAGGATTATCAGGACGTAAACCATATCCAATATCGGTAGTTGCCTGATGGAATGCAACATGTTGTTTAACAAACTCTTTATCAACTGCATCATGTTCAATAATGTAGTTGGCAATATAGTTAAGAATAGCCAGATCGGTTTGCGGCTTAAAGATTATGTCGTTATCGGCCAGATCAAAAGAACGGTGCCTGAAAGTGGACAGAACATGAACCTGACAATCTTTCTTGGTCAGACGAGTATCGGTAATACGTGACCATAAGATAGGATGCATTTCCGCCATATTGGAACCCCAGAGTACAAACGCATCTGCATGCTCCAGATCGTCATAACACCCCATCGGTTCATCAATACCAAAACCGCGCATAAATCCGCCCACAGCAGAAGCCATACAGTGACGGGCATTGGGATCCAGGTTATTGGAACGAAATCCAGCTTTAATCATTTTAGAAGCAGCATAGCCTTCCCAGAGAGTCCATTGACCGGAGCCAAACATACCCACAGCCGTCGGACCTTTCTCTTTTAAAGTGCTTTTCCATTTGTCCGCCATGGTATCAAAGGCTTCATCCCAGGATACTTCAGTAAAATCGCCGTTCTTGTCAAACTTGCCATTCTTCTTACGCAGAAGCGGCTTGGTCAGACGATCCTTACCGTACATAATCTTGGTCAGGAAGTAACCTTTAATACAGTTAAGCCCCTTATTTACCGGTGCATCCGGATCACCCTGGTTTGCAACCATACGGCCATCTTTAGTACCGACCAGAACACTACAGCCGGTACCACAGAAACGGCAGGCGGCCTTATCCCAGCGGATACCATCATCAGCAGCTTCTGCTGCCTTGGTAACACTAACGGGTAAGGTAACACCTGCCACAGATGCGGCTGCAACGGCTGCGTTACTTTTTATAAAATCACGCCTTGTTATACTCACTATACGATCTCCTTTTCCATCGCTGTGTCTTTTTCTTCTTGATGATAAATCATTGCTACATCAATCACTCCCTTGATGTTATTGATAGCTGCCATCTTGTCAGCTAGAGCTTTCTCGCCTGCATCTTCCAATGTGGCGATAATTTTGCCTTCTTTTACACCACCGAATACATCTACACCTTCCATATCATTGAGCAAGTCACTGATCCCGGGTGCATTTTCCGGTCTGGCATTAACAATTACACTACAGATATTCATAATATTTTTCTTCCCGGCCGATGCTGTCTAACATTTATAGTTAATACAGATAATAGATCAGTACAGTTACCTAAACCTTGATCAGGCTCAGCTAACCGCTTCTTTTAATGGAACAACAGCTGTTAATTGAATGGCCTGTACTGCGCAAACTGAAAAACAGGCTCCACAACCGGAGCAGGCTTCAATATTAAGTACAGGTTCAGCTATTCCACCTAATTTAAGATTAAATTTAATTGCCTCATCATCACAGGATTCGCCACAGGATCGACAAATCGTCGCGTTCATAGAAAGACAGTTATTCAGGTCAATCTTAGCTTTTATATGCCAGGGCAGGAGGTATGTTTCTGCGTTAGACTCAGCAGTCGTTGCAACATACGCCTCTCTATTGTTGGAGTTATTATTTCTGACAGACAAATCACCTGACGCCGGTATTTTTTTTAGAGCGCCCGTTTCACAAACGTTTAAACAGTCTTCACAAAAGTCACATCCACCGCGTTTAAAGTCGATATACGGATAACCACCACGGCCTTTAACGATTAACCCATCAAAACAGGATTCAATGCATTTATCACAACGTGTACAGAAATCGACAAAATATTTTTCAGGGATGGCCCAGGGCGGGCGAAAAGGCACTTTATCACCTTTAAGATCACCCCGCAGAAACTGCATTCGAGTTATTTCAGCCATCTAAGAATACTTTATTCCCTGATTAGAATGTGTAGAACAAATTAACTCTTAGTGTATATAAGAGCCTTGACCTAAGTCAAGAAACCATATGCTTTATAAGTAATTTATAAATTACCATTTTATTAAGCTATTGGAATTTATCACAGAAGTTGACATTTAAATCAGGAAAACAGCCTGAAATACACCTTAAAAAATGCTTAATATAAGGTATATTTCAGGAGCTATTTGGCTTACAGTTTCAATAAGTATTGTTTTACATTTTGAGCAGCAGGGCTATTGATTGGGAGCAGTGGTAAAAGTTTCTCCCAGTATTGTTGAGCAGCTATTTTATCATTTGCAGCACGAGCCAGCAGACCGGATAAAAACAAGGCGTCAACATTGGATGGATTTTTTTCTAATAATTGCTTAAAAAACGCCCGTGCCTGATGGTATACCTTTTCATTATTTACCTTTATTACAGCATTAGCGTAATTAATTAATACGTTAACATCATTACTGTCAATAGTTGCAGCTTTAGCATAAGCATTAGCAGAATCCATATGTCGACCGAGTACTCCATAGGATTTACCCAGAGTTTTCCAGCCTTTAAGATCCTGAGGATTATTTTTAACCCGTGCTTCTACCCGGGCGACCATTGAGGCTATAAATGCCTGCTCGTCTCTGGAGCCGGTTAACTGCTGACCCGGCGCAGGTCCAGCGGGTGATGCAGCTTTGCGTTGTTGCATATCAGATGTCTGTGGTGCAACTAGTGCTGGTTTTACTGCTGACTCAAGTCGCTGCTGAGCCTGTTTTTTAACACGGCTGCTGTCCGGCAATTCTGCAACAACCTGAGCCATATAATTTTTAACAACCTGCACCTGCTCACTGTCTGCAGCCAGCAAGCTCAACAGATGCATCCAGCCTTTAATAGTCTGTTCCTTATTGCCTGTCTGATAATCAAGAAAACCCATAAACCAGAGTGCATCCGCATTATCAGGATCTACTTTTAATAAACCAGCCAGAATACCTTTTGCCTTATGATAATTCTGATCACTCCCAACCTGCATCAGAACTTCCACCAGATCTATTTTTAAATCCGCAAGTCCTTCAATCTGACCTTTTTTTATGCTCAACTGCAATGCTTTCTCATACGCGGTTACGGCTTCCGGGTAGCGTTTCATAACCACATATGAACGTCCCAGCATACTCCAGCCCTGAATATTATCCGGATTTTCCTGCATCTTATTTTCCAGAGAAGCAACCATAACAGCAATATCCGGAACCGTTTTCTGTCCTCCAGGCACAGAAGCAGGCATCTGATTCATAACAATGCTCTGAAGATTATCGGGTTTGACAAAAGCATAAGTGATAATAGAAAAAACCGGAATAAAGATCAGAAAACTGAACATCAGTTTTTTAGCTAAACCATTATCCAGCTGTCTTAATTCGGTATCATGAACCACTGAAGCATCGTACAGAAGACTATGTTCATTTTCATTTTGAGCCTCAATCCGGGCATCTTCATCCAGCAGTCCATTAGCAAAATCCTGCTCAATTTGAGCTTTTTTCTGTTCATACAGCTCAATATTCAGTTTTTTTCGACGATTAGCCAGTACCTGCTTTTGCGCCAGCTCGGCTTCAGAGTATTTCCGAAACAGGGGCCTGCTTAAAATTACCACTGCAATAAGCAGCAGTACTGTGCAAACCATCCATAATATCCACATTATTTCTATACCTTTTTTAAAATAGCTATCTATTTTGTAACTGCTTAGCGAGATTTATATACAGTAATAGTACTGCTAGTGTATTTACTCAGCCAATCGAAAATCCGTAACAGGAATTGGGTATTCCTGTTACTAAGAGTGTATAAGTTAAATTAGCTGAGTAGTTACCCTGCTAATAAC
>JALVAL010000238.1 GCA_027011205.1 Gammaproteobacteria bacterium | reverse complement strand
GCGGCATCTCCCGGAATATGCCACCATGAGCTATGCTAATCATCACCTCCCGCAGAAGGCAAAAATTTTATGCCTTTATCTGGCTGGACGCAGTTATTATTTAAACAGACCCGCAATCTTTGAACCAAGATTCGGGCATTCCTTTTTCAACCTGATGCGAAAACATTCTTTGCCGGAAGCGCTGCAATATCTGCAACGAGAGGACATTCACTACCTGTTGATACGAGATAACTTATTCAGACATACGCTTCAGAACATCAAAAACGATGCAGAAAAAAACAGATGGGCCGCTTTTTTTACCAGCTGGGCTAAACCTATCTATTCGGCCAATGGCTACTCGCTCCTTATCGTTGCTAAACCACGCAACACCACATAAAGCATCTAAAGTGTGTGTGGGGCCATCCCTCCGGCCGATATTAATGCCATCATCGGTCAGAGGACCGGCCATCTACGGTTATAACACCCTATTGATTTGTCGAAGTCTACGCTTGCCTGTTTTTTATGACAGCAAATGAGCTGTAAGGAATTAATCATTCAATGAAAACAACAAAGCTCCACAATCGAACAAAAAACGCTCTGACAATTGCCGGGCTAATCTGCATCATTCTCATTGGCCTGATTGTCCGCCTGGAAGACCTTCGGGACTGGCAGCAACAACCAGAGATATCTTTTGTACATAACGAACCGGTTTTGACCACCATTGACGGCTATTTTTACCTCCGCCAGGCCCGCGACCTCCTTGAGGAAGGTTATAGTCCTATCGACACGATGCGAACTTGGCCGGAATCACCAAAAAGGGCTGTTTTTCCGCCCCTCATCTCTATTCTTGCTGCAGGTATCAGCAAAGTATTCCACATTTCCCTGAACTGGGTCGGTGTTGTTCTGCCGGCCTGTCTTGGCGTTCTGGTGGCTGTCCCTGTTTTTGCCATAGGACGTTTGTATGGTGGAACCAGCATGGCTCTGACCTCTGCCCTGATGGTGCTTTTATCTTACGGCTACCTGACCCGCAGCGCTCTTGGCTGGTTCGACACGGATTGCCTCAACGTATATTTTACCATGGCAGGTATTTATTACTGCATGCGTTTCGCGTTAGTACGCACCAAGGAGAGGTATCTCTATTTTTTTGGTTTCCTGCTCAATTACGGACTGTTTCTCTGGTGGTGGGACTCAACACCCCAGGCCGTCACCGTCATTGTAATGCTGCCCCTGCTGGTCAGTCTTCTCTTTTTTTACCGTCCTGCCAAAAAAGAGGGCCTGCTGTTCTATGGATTTCTCGCCCTGCTCTGCGGTTCTGTTCTCTTCTGGAAAGGTCTTAACCTCCCTGTACAGATGATGGAGAATCTTTTCAGCACATTACACTATATCTCAAAACAGACAGACACATTCTTCCCGAATGTCAGCCAGCTGGTTCTTGAGCAACGCACAGCGCCTATCCAGGAAATAATTGACGGAACCCTCAACAGTACAACTGCTTTTTTTACAGCATTGCTCGGTCTGACAATACTCGCCCTTAACCAGTCAAAAAGATTTCTCTTTTTACTCGCCCCCTGTATCCTCTCTGTTATGACCCTCCTGTTCAGCCAACGTTTTATCATTTTCTCTGCCCCGGTCCTCAGCCTGGGATTTGGTTATTTCATTTCCACTCTCTGGCAACTCAAAAAACTACATCCCAAAATCGTCTTTCTCGTTCCGTTGCTGGTTCTTGCCGTTGCCATCTCGAACTTTCAGCTCGACATGAGCAAAACATTCTGGCAAATAAATGTTGCTTCTGTGGCTAAAGGAATGGATTTCATGGCTCATAACATCCCGGAAGATGCCATTGTCTTTGCCCGCTGGGATGTAGGGTATCCGATCCAATACTGGGCCAGGCGCCCCACTGTTGCAGACGGATCGTTTCATGGCGGTGAACGCTCCGTATACAATGCTATTCCACCAACCACCACAAGCGAGCGACTGGCTGCAAATTTTATCAACTTTTGGGTACACAATGGCATGCAGGGCTTTGCTGCCGTCTATCAGGCAACAGGAGACAAGAACCGAGGATTCCAACTGGTCAAGAATGTTCTCCGAGCCGGGCCGGAAAAAAGCTATGACATCCTGAAAAAAGCACACCTGAACAACCTCCCGTCTTTGCGGACAATCCAGGACTGGCAACGTTTTTTCTTCCCAAAAACACAGCGGCCAATCTACTGGTTTTTTGATTATGCCATGGCAGAAAGCAGTTACTGGTGGTTCTGGCTCGGCACCTGGGACATCGCCCAACACAAGGGACAACATCCCAGGTTCCGTTCCTTTGTTCAGGTGCAAACTGATGGACGGAGATTCAGTAACGGAAAAGACATCCACGGACTACTGAGCAATGGAACAATCACAACCTCTGCCAGAACAGTGCAGGTACAATCAGCCGACATTGTAGAAGGAAATAATCTCGCCCACACTATCAGCTATCCCGTCACTCCTGAAAACCGGGACAATTTCTTCTCATTTTTCATACCCGGTCAATTTGCAGCCCTGCAAGGTACTGCAATCCATAATTCCGTCTTCAGCCGTCTCTTTCTACAACATCGGCAAAGCCGTTATTTCGTGCCAGTGCGGCTCCGGACTCCGGCCTATCAGATTTACCGGGTCAGGGCTGATACTTTTTTGCAACAGTAAAAGGCGGTAAAAGAACAGGCAAAAAGTCAAAAAATAACGCATATGGCCGCATAATAAAAATCTTGTGCCATTTTTTGACGAATAACCTTTATAACTGTATAATAT
>JALVAL010000237.1 GCA_027011205.1 Gammaproteobacteria bacterium | reverse complement strand
AGCTTGTGGACTAGTGCTGTATTCCAAAAAAGCTGTTTTCTGCTGAGATGCTTGCATCGTTCCCAATGAGAATGCTGGCGTTTCTAAATTAACATAATTAGAGCCACTTATTTGTACTTGACTATCTTTATGAATAATACACACCGCACTTTGAGTATTTATCTTTGAATCGTTGTTGCATGAAAAGCCAACACCATCTGTTGCATTGTTATTTTGAATACCTATACTTGCCGAAAGAGCATTGACACCATCACCATCATATTGAAAAACCCATTGACTAACTTGAGGGTATAAGATAGCTTCAAAATCAAAGCTTTCTACCGCAATGTTGTTTTGATCAAATAAATCAACATCCTTGTACATAAATACATAACAAGAAAGGCCTCCATTAAATTCAGCTTGTCGTGGACAAGAACTAAAATACTGGTAATAAATATGCTGTGTTATCAAATCATCATGAAAAGGTAAGATTCTAGCTTGAGTGGAAGAACCGTTTGCAGTCTGATTAGGTCGACTTGGCAGAGGGCAATCATTATCAAAATCAGCTCCACTGTCGTTAGAATCAATAGATATATAGCCGTTGGTACTAAAACTAAGCTGATGAATATCTTGTCCATAGAAATCAAATGAATGGGTAAGAGTGATTTTGGCTGAACCCTCATCTTGTGGATTAAAAACATCATTTGTATTTGCATCTTCAAGAACTAGTTCTGTACCAGTAGCAGAGATATCAACAAATTGACGTTGACAGCTACCAATACTATTTCCATAATTATCTTGACCTGTAAGTTTAAAAATAGATGAACTAGATTTAGAAAGTACCGCATAACTATTACGTGCAGTAACAGAACCTTGATTCTCTAGAACAACAGGCACTCTCCACCGTTCACCTGGATCAATATATTCATCATTATTTCCACACATCTGTTGTGCTTCTGCAACAGATTTAACACTTATCTGGGGAGCTTCTATTACAACTGCTATTATTGACTCGGTATCACAACCATTGCTATCAGTAACTTTGAGATGGGCATTATCAACATATTTGCTAGCATATTGTACCGTGATTTCTTTTTCATTACTGTCAACAATTTCATCGCCATCTATATCCCATTGATAAATAAAAGGAGCCAACCCTCCATTGACAGAAGCTGAAAAAATCTGGTCTTCACCGATAATTTCTTGGCCAGCCTGGTGGTTAATAGAAACAGTAAATGATTGGCATTGATTGTTAGTGGATCCTTGCAGTTTGATTGCTTTGGTATTAGTAGGATCAAGCCAATCCTTAAGTCTTGAATCAAATGTACCTCCACCATTCCAGGAAGTATAAAGTCGACCAAACCAATCGGGTTCATTATTACCACAGGCTGCATAGCCACCATGCAATTGCCCAACTAATAATTTTTCATCATTCCACAATCCTGCTCCAGACGAACCCGCTTCTGTTGTGCCTTCATCCCAATCATTAACTCGTAAATGTGTTTGATCTCCAGTTGAATTGCTCGCATAGCTAGTTATAGATAACGGGTCATTCTCAATGCTTATCCGTTTAGCATTAAAGTTAGGGTGGTGAATTGTAACCGCAGACTTACTGGCACTATCTGATCTATCCCAACCCGTATAGTAAACACCATAAGATTGATCAGGTATTTGATTAAGCTCTAATAAAACCATGTCTGATGGTTGATAAAGAGCCAATACTTTTGCGCCAGATTGAGTGTTATTAAATTCATCTATTGAAATAGGAGTAGAACTACTTGATGTATTAGGTGGACGGCATTGACTTGACTCATAATTCCACCAAAAATTAATGGTAGGAGCTATAGTTTGCCAAAAGTTTGTTGATAAATCTTCACTTGCTCCACAATGGTAGGCACTTAAAAATAAAGGATGACCATCATTACTGGTGTTATTAATTAATTGCCCTGTACAGGTAAAAAGCGACCCTTCTTTCTGGAATGTATAACGAGCAACAGAATTAACTTGATCTTGCCAATTCTCTGCCTCTTGACAAGCAACATCAACATTACAAGCACCACTATTACTAAAAAAAGGATTATCAATACTGTTCCAAAAAGGTACAGAACCTCTTTTTGAGATGAGATCCACTTCTTGCCAAATTGGTCTAAAACCTCTAAAAACTTTATTCAACCCCAATGAAACATATTTTTTGTAATGATCCGAAACCCTCAGCTCTAAGGTGACTTCATTTCCTATAACTGGTCCTGGCCAGAGTTGCTTATAAGAACTATTGTTTTTGTCAGTAAATGGTCCTTTAGCTAAATTTCCAGTCCAGTCATAAATGCTTAGCTTGGCAGTAGGTGGAAGATAGAAATCATCTAAGCTAACATCCAATGACAATGCATTTTCAGTTGTGATTTTGAGTCGCCATGTCCAAGAACCGTCAGCCAGTCTATTCCATTGACCTCCAATAGATTGACTATCTTTAATAAATACATTTTCCACATCTGCTGCTACTGCATATCTTAGTGGGCGAGACTTGCTGCTGTTGAGGTCTTGGTTGATTTCTTTTTGAATGTCAAGTTGTGGTAACTTCACAAAGGCATTAAGCACAGGTAACTTTGCGGATACTTGAAAACCGCAAACTAGTAATAAAAATAACATTTTATTCATTTTTATTTCTCGTTTTGTTCCTGTATTACTGTTTTTGCCTGATAATCATAGCATTAAAGCCACTTTTTTGTAATTTTCTTTTAGCAACATCAACCTTTCTGCTACTTTTATAGGGTCCAATACGCACACGGTGCCAGAT